>JAUIEE010000345.1 GCA_030428965.1 bacterium
GTTCACCGAGCAGGGGCTCCAGCGTGGTTTCGCCCTGAACGGCGAGGGCAACCCCACCGCGGCCATGGGCCTGTTCGTCGAAGACGTGGATCAGGACGGCGACTTCGACGTCCTGCGTACGAACTTCGACATGGAGGAGAACAGCCTGCACCTCAACGACGGGAAGGGCAACTTCACCGACCGTGCCCGGGACTTCGGTCTGGCCGAGGCGAGCTTCGACAAGCTCGGCTGGGGAGGCGGCTTCTTCGACGCGGACTCGGACGGCGACTTCGACCTCTTGATCGCCAACGGGCACGTCCTGCCCCAGGCGGAGAAGATCGGGATGCACGGCTTCCTGCAGCGCTCCCAGCTCTTTCGGGGCGTTCCCGACGAGGGCCGCGGCATCCACTTCGAGGAAGTGCTGCCGGTCGCGGGAGGCGGACTCGACGCCCTGCGCAGCGCCCGCGGGGTGGCCTTCGCCGACCCGGATCAGGACGGCGACCTGGACGCCATCGTGGTGGACCTGGATCACCGACCCCGGCTGCTCGAGAACCGCACCCGGCGTCGAGGCCACTGGCTCGGCGTCCGCCTGCGGGGAACGACCTCGAACCGCGATGGAATCGGCGCCGGGGTCACGGGGTTTGCGAAAGACCGACAATGGACGCGGGAGGTGCGCCGCATCAACGGTCTTTACTCGTCCCATTCGCCCGAGCTGCATTTCGGGCTGGGGGCGGCCTCGAACATCGAGCGCATCGAGGTTCTCTGGCCCACAGGTAAGCGCCAGGTTGTCGAAGACCCGCAGCTGGATCAGCTCGTGCGGATCGAAGAGGAAGAAGCCGGCTAGGGAAGGGGCCCCAGGCCCTTCGGGATTGCTATCCTGAGGCTCGTTCCCGCCCCCGCGTCCCGAAGAACGAGCGATGAAGACGCTGCTGATCTTTCCGCCCCAGGGTCACTTCACCCAGCCCTACCTGAGCCTGCCGTCCCTGACGGCGTGGCTGAAGCAGGAGGGCTTTCCCGACGTCACCCAGATGGACGTCAGCATCCAGGCCTACGACGACTTCCTTTCGCGGGAGAGACTGTCGCGGTCCCTGGAGGTGATCCGTGGCGGCGGCGGGCTCAACGCCCTGCCGAAGGACGGGCTCAAGTACTCGGAGATGGAGCGCTTCCAGATCCTGTCCGAGATCGAGCTGTGCGGGGACGAGGTGGTCGAGCGCATCGAGGAAGCCAAGGGCGTGCTGCGCTCGCAGGATCAGTTCTACGACTACGAGCGCTACCTGTGGGCCGGGCGCACGATCGAACAGGGGCTGCGGCTGTTCTCGGCCGAGTACTGGCCCACGCGCCTGACGGCCCACGGGTTCGTGATGCGCTATCCGATCGAGAGCTCCCGGGCGATCGTGAAGGCCATCGGAGACGAGGGCGAGAACCCGTTCATCGAGTACTTCCGCGAGGTGACCCTGCCGCGCATCCAGGAGCTGGACCCGGACCTGATCGGGGTGTCGGTCACCTTCGGCAGCCAGGCCATTCCGGCCCTGACCCTGGCGCGACTGATCAAGGCCTGGAAGCCCGAGGTTCACATCACCATGGGCGGGGGCCTCTTGGCCTACGTGGCGGAGAAGCTCTCCAAGCGGCCCGAGGTGTGGGAGCTGATCGACAGCTTCTGCATGCTCGAAGGGGAGAGGCCTCTCCTGCGCCTGTGCGAGACGATCGATTCGGGCAACACGGAGGACTTCTCCCACGTCACCAACCTCATCTGGTGCGACAAGAAGGGCGAGGTCCACACCAACCCCCAGGAGAATCCGCTCGACATCAAGACGCTGCCCACGCCGGACTTCGATGGGCTGCCGATGGATCTCTACTTCTCGCCCGAGCTCGTCTTGCCCCTGGCCGCCACCCGCGGCTGCTACTGGGGCAAGTGCGTGTTCTGCACCCTGTTCACGGTCATCGGTCCGGGCTACCGCGGCCGGACCCTCGAGCAGACGGTCGAGGACATGCGCCAGCTGCAGGAGCGCTACGGGGCGAACCACTTCTACCTGGCCATCGAGGACCTGCCCCCGAACATGGCCCGGGCTCTGCCGGACAAGATTCTCGAGGCGGGGCTCGACGTCACCTGGTGGTGCGACGCGCGCCTGGAGCACGAGGTCTTCACCCAGGACGTGTGCGACAAGCTGGCCGCTTCGGGCTGCCGACGCATCGCCTTCGGCTACGAGAGCTCCTCGACGCGCGTGCTCGAGGCCATGTGCAAGGGCATCGACCCGAGCGAGAGCCTGGAGATCATCCGGCGCGTGCACAACGCCGGGATCTCGGTCACGCTGTACGCCATGGTCGGTTTTCCGACCGAGACCCGCGAGGAAGCGCTCGAGACCCTGCAGACCATCCTGGATCACCGCGAGCTGGTGCAGGAAGTCTCCGTGCGCGTCTTCTACCTCGACGAGACGTCCGAGGTCTTCAAGCGGCGCGAGGAGTTCGACATCGTCGAGGTCTTCCCCGATCCCGATGCGGACCTGCAGGTCTACTACGACTTCCGCACCTCCCAGGGCATGACCCGGCGCGAGGCGCGCGACGTCTACCTGGAGTTCACCCAGGCCCTGCGCTCGCACTTCCCCGTGTTCCAGAACACGAACATGCTCTACCACGAGCTCAAGGGGCACTACTTCCTCTACTTGACCAAGCACGAGAGCTGGGACCGCCTGCGCCTCGAGGTGCTCGATCGGACCGGGGAGGGAGCCGGGGACATCGGCAGTCACCCCCGGCGCCGCCCGGGGCTGCGAACCCTCGCGCTGGACTACGATCGCAACGAGGTCGACGCGACCCTGGTCGACATCGATTCCCGCACCCTGCGGCCTCGCTTCCAGTCCGATCTGATCGACGAAGAGGATCGGCAGAGGTTCGATCGTGAGCTGGCGCCCATGGCTCCCAACCCTTCGGTGCTGGTCTACGACCCCAGGGGCGGAGAGATCCAGTGCCTTTCGCCGGCGGCCTGGCAGTTGCTCGAGCGCTGCGATGGCCAGCGTTCCATCGAGGAGGTGGTCGAGGTGTTCCCCGACGACGTGCGCTCGGAGGCCCAGGCCTTCCTGCGCCAGATCGCCGATGCCGGACTCATCGTTTCCGAAATGACCCAGGAGGTGCTCGGATGAGCGATCCCAAGAAAGAAACCCGCAACGAGTCCCAGGAGACGAAGGGCTCGGCCAAGGACAAGCAGGAGGAGGCGGCTTCAACCGAGCCCAAGCGCTACGTGTTCAAGATCATGCCGGCCGATCCGAAGAACAACCTCGACTTCGAGGACATGGCGGACAAGTAGATATGAAGCTCACGAGCAAGAGCCTGGTCGACGGAGACGCGATCGGAGAGGACTTCGCCTTCGCCAAGCCGGCCAAGGAGGGCCACGTCACCCTGGCCGGAAACAAGAGCCCGCACCTGGCCTGGGAAGGGGCGCCCAAGGGCACGCGCTCCTTCGTGCTGGCCTGCGTGGACCCCGACGCTCCCACCGTGGCCGATGACGTGAACCAGGAAGGGCGCAGCGTGCCCAGGGACCTGCCGCGCGCCGACTTCCACCACTGGATCCTGGTCGACCTCCCGGCCACCTGCACGTCGATCGAGGAAGGGGCCTGCAGCGACGGCGTCACCCCGAGGGGCAAGAGCGATCCGCCGGGGCCCGCAGGCTCGCGGCAAGGCCGCAACGACTACACCGGGTGGTTTGCCGGAGACGCCGACATGGAAGGCGAGTACTTCGGCTACGACGGCCCGGCTCCGCCGTGGAACGACGAGCGCATCCATCGCTACCGCTTCACGCTCTACGCGATCGACCTCGAGCGCACGCCGGTGGAGGGCGTCTTCACGACCCCCGACGTGCTGGCGGCGATCGAAGGCCACGTCCTGGCCAAGGCCGTCCTGACCGGGACCTACACCCAGAATCCCAAGCTGCGTTGAGCGGAGTGGAACGGGCGCGCGCTTGATGTTGAAGACTCTCCCTCTTGGATGGGCCCTGGCCTGGGTCCTCGTGGGGTTGGGGGCTTGCTCGAGGCCCGAGCGCCCCAACATCCTGCTCTTCGTCACGGACGATCAGTCGTGGTTGCACACGAGCCACGCCGGCGACGCCACCATCCAGACCCCGGCCTTCGATCGCGTGGCCCGGGAGGGGGTCCACTTCGAGCACGCCTTCGTGGCGAGCCCGCTGTGCACGCCGTCCCGGTCGGCCATCCTGACCGGGCAGGAGATCTGGCGACTCGAGGAGGGCGGCCGGTTCCGGGAAACCCTGCCGGTGAAGTTCGAGGTCTTTCCGCTGTTGCTCGAAGAGGCCGGCTACCGGGTGGGCTGGACCGGCAAGGGCTGGGGACCGGGTGACCTGAAGCGCGGTGGATGGGGGGATCGAACCCCGACCGGGGCTGAGTACAACCAGCGAAAGGTGACCGATCCGGAGCTGGAGCAGCACCGCATCGACTACGCCGCCAACTTCGAGTCCTTCCTCGCCGAACAGACCGCTGGCGAGCCGTTCTTCTTCTGGTGTGGAACCGTGCAACCTCACCGGCCGTACGTCGAGGGCTCCGGGGTCGCATCCGGCAAGCGGCTCGAAGACGTCGTCCTGCCCGAGCACCTGCCCGACGACGAGCGCATGCGCAGCGACATGCTCGACTTCGCCGTGGCGGTGGAGTACGCCGACCTGCACCTGAAGCGCATCCTCGAGGCCCTCGAAGCCAAGGGGCAGCTGGAGAACACGCTCATCCTGGCCACCAGCGACAACGGTGTCGCCGTGCCCCGGGGAAAGCGGGCCCACTACGACCTGGGCACGCGGGTTCCCCTGGCGGCGCGCTGGCCGGGAGAGATTGCGCCCGGTCGTGAGGTGAGCGACTTCGTGAGCCTGACCGACCTTGCACCGACCCTGCTCGAGGTGGCTGGCGTCCGGGTGCCCGCGGCCATGACGGGGCGCAGCCTGCTCGAGGTCCTGCGCTCCTCAGGCTCGGGCCGCGTCGACGAGTCCCGGGACTTCGTCGTGACCGCGACCGAATCGGAGCAGGGCGTGCGGGCCATTCGCACGGACGACTACCTGTACATCCGCAACCTCTCCCCCGGGTTTCAGCCTCCGGGGGACTTCCTCACCAGCTTCGAGGATCACGAAGACTACTGGCGCTGCTACTCCCTGGTGTGCCGCAAGCCGGCGGAGGAGCTCTACGACGTGCGCACGGACTTCTGGCAGATCCACAACGTGGTGGAAGAAGCGCCGTACGCCGGCGCCCTGGCCGATGCCCGTCTGCGTCTGGAGCGCTACCTCGCAGCGACGGCGCCCTAGAGCGTGACCGTCAGCCCGAAGCGCAGGCTGAAGGGCGCGGTGGGGGAGGCGAAGCTGCCCGAGAAGTCGGCCCCTTCCCAGGTCGGATCCGCCAGGGGCTGGAGGGATTCGATGCCCTCGAACTGCTGATTGGCCAGGTTGAAGGCCGCCAGGGACAGTTGCAAGCCAGGTCCCAGGCGCCAGCTGGCCCACGCGTCGAAGACCAGGGCGGAGCCCGGAGCGCGGAAGTGGCGTCCGCGCAAGGAGAGCCGAGTTGCGTCCCTCTCCAGGGTGACCGTGGTCTGAAGCAGGCGCTCGACCGAGAGGGGCACGCGGCTCCCGTCCCTGAAGTGAGCCGACGAC
>JAUIEE010000346.1 GCA_030428965.1 bacterium
GACTTTCATTCGGAGGCTCGGGAGCTGGAGACCGGAGACGAACGTCCTACATCGGGTTCTCCCGAGCTGCTCCTAGAGGCAAGCCGCGGTTCATCGAGCCCCTGTTGGTCCGCGGGGGCATCCGGGAAAGCTTTTCCTCGGCGCGATCAGCTCGAGCCGAGGTGCTCGAGGATCGTCCGCGCAAGATCGGAACTGATGCCGGGCACCTGGGCCAGCTCCTCGACGCTGGCGCCCGACACGCCGACGACGCTCCCGAAGCGCTTCAAGAGGGCTTTACGCCGGGCCGGGCCCACGCCCGGGATGCCGTCCAACTTCGAGCGAATGCGGCCGCGCTCCTTGCGGTGGTAGGTGATGGCGAAGCGGTGGGCCTCGTTGCGCACGCGCTCCAGCAGGTGGCGCACGGCGCTGTGGCGCGGCAGCTCGAGGAAGGGTCGATCGGGGGAGAAGTAGAGCCGCTCCTCGGTCGCGGCCCGACGCCGACCGCGTACGTTGCGCTCGGCTCGGGCCTTGGCCAGGGAGACGATGCGCACGTCCCAGGCGCCGGAGTCCTCGCGGGCCTCGAGGGCGGAGACCAGCTGCTGGGCTCCCCCATCGATCACGACCAGGTGAGGAAGCTCACCTTCCTGGTGGCCGCGTCGCAGGCTCCGTTCGACCACCTCGCGCATGGCGGCGAAGTCGTCCTGACCCTCGACCGAGCGCACCCGGAACCGGCGGTAGCCCGAACGGTCCGCGATCCCGGCCCGGAATCGAACTCGGCTGGCCACCACGTGACTGCCCTGGAAATTGGAGACGTCGAAGCAGTCCAGAACCAGCGGAGCGTCGAGCTCCAGGTCCACCATCTCGGCCAGCTTCTGGGCGGCGGCCTCGGCCGAATCCTCGGTCGACTTGCGCCGTCGCAACTCGGCGCGAGCGTTCTCGGCCGCCATCTCGAGCATGCGGCGTCGCTCCCCCGCCCGGGGAACGACCAGGGAGATGCCCTGGCCGAGACCGGCCTCCAGGAGCTCGTGGTCGGCGGGTCGCACCGCCACCACGACCTCGGGGGGAGGGACGCGTCGCCCGCCTCCATAGAGGGCCGTCAACACGTTGTGCATGAGTTCCTCGTCCGGAAGCTCGGAACGAAACCGGTGGGTGCGACTCTCCGCCAGCCGGCCCTCGCGAAACGCCAGGCGGTGCACGAGCGCATGAGCGCCTTCCCGTGCCAGCCCCAGGACGTCGCGGGAGACGCGCTGTCCGGGCCGCACGCCTTGCCCCTCGACCGTGCGGCGCAGAGCCCGCAGCCGATCGCGCCACTGGGCCGCGAGCTCGAACTCCTCGGCCTCCGACGCGCTGCGCATGCGCTGATCGAGGTCCTCCTCGAGCTCGGCGGTGTCCCCGGAGAGAATGCGTTCGGCACGGCCCACGAGCTCGGCGTAGGCCGGCTCGTCGATCAACCCCACGCAGGGAGCCGAGCACAGGCCGATCTGGTGCTTCAAGCAGGGCCTGGAGCGGTGGTTCATGACCGCATCCGTGCAGTCGCGCAGGGGCACGACGCGGTGCAGATCGCTCAGGGTCTGGCGCACGGCCTTGGCCGAGGCGTAGGGCCCGAACAGGCGCGAGCGCCCCTTGCCCTTGCCCTCGGACGGTCTGTGGGCACGCACGAACTTCAAACGAGGGAAGCGCTCCTCCCCGTCGAGCCGCAGCATCAGGAAGGACTTGTCGTCCTTGAGGCGCACGTTGTGGGGAGGCTTGTGCTGCTTGATGAGCGTGTCCTCGAGCAGCAGGGCCTCCTGCTCGGTGCGGGTGACGATCGTCTCCACGGAACGGGCGTCCCGATCGAGAAAGCGAATCCCCAACCGGCCGTCCCCTCCCGGCGTCCGATAGCTCTGCAGTCGGCTGCGCAGGTTGCGCGCCTTGCCCACGTACAGAACCTTGCCCGCGGCGTCCCGGAACACATAAACACCGGGCCTTTCGACGATCTCCGTCAGGGAGAGCTCACGCGTCCAGACGTAGTCGCTCAACGCCCGAGCTCCAGCTCCTCCAGCTCACGCACGCGATCGCGCAAACGGGCGGCGTCTTCGAAGCGCAGTTCCCCGGCGGCCACGCGCATCTCATCGGAGAGCTTGGCGATCTCGCCGCGCAAGCGCGCCGGATCCCAGTCCTTGGCCGGATCCGGCCCGCCCTCCTTGCCCTCCGGCAAGTCCGGACCGGAGTAGTCCATCTCGTACAGCGCCTCGAGCGAGTCTCGAATCGGCTTGAGGATCGTGCGCGGCTCGATGCCGTGCTCGGCATTGTACTCGCTCTGCTTGGCCCTGCGGCGGGTGACCTCCGACACCGTCTTCTCGATCGAATCGGTGCTCTTGTCCGCGTAGAAGAGCACGCGGCCATCGGCGTTGCGGGCCGCCCGTCCGCAGGTCTGGATCAGGGAGGTCGCCGAGCGAAGGAAACCTTCCTTGTCGGCGTCGAGCACCGCGACCAGTGCGACCTCGGGCAGATCGAGGCCCTCCCGCAGGAGGTTGATGCCCACCAGGACGTCGAACTCCCCCAGGCGCAGGTCCCGCAGGATCTGGGATCGTTCGATGGCATCGATCTCGGAGTGCAGGTAGCGCACGCGGACTCCGAGCTCGGTGAAGTAGGTCGTCAGCTCCTCGGCCGAACGCTTGGTGAGGGTCGTGACGAGGGTGCGCCAACCGGCCTTGGTCGTCACCTGGATCTCGTGCAGGAGATCGTCCACCTGGGTGCGGGCAGGCCGGATCGTGATCTCCGGGTCCAGCAGTCCCGTGGGCCGTACGATCTGTTCGGCCAGGCGGTCCTGGGAGTGCTCCAGTTCGTACTTGGAGGGGGTCGCGGAGACGTAGACGAGCTGGCGAACGAGCTTCTCCCACTCCTCGAAGCGCAGGGGACGATTGTCGAGGGCGCTCGGCAGGCGGAAACCGTGGTCGACCAGGGTCTCCTTGCGCGAGCGGTCGCCGCGAAACATCGCCCCGACCTGGGGGACCGAAACGTGGCTCTCGTCCACGAAGACCACGAAGTCCTCGGGGAAGTAGTTGAGCAGGGTGAAGGGCGCCTGGCCCGGTTCGCGACCGTCCATGTGGCGAGAGTAGTTCTCGATGCCGTTGCAGACGCCGGTCGTCCTCAGGAGCTCGAGGTCGTAACGCGTGCGCTGCTCGAGGCGCTGGGCCTCCAGCATGCGCTGTTCGATGCGCAGCAGCTTGAGCTGCTCCTCCAGCTCCGCCTCGATCGTCTCGACGGCCCGATCGATCCGCTCCTTGGGGGTGACGTAGTGGCCCGAGGGGTAGATGTGCACGCTGCCGGGTTCCGCCAGGACTTCTCCGCGCAAAGGATCGACCTCGAGCAAGGCTTCGATCTCGTCCCCGAAGAGCTCGACGCGGATGATGCGGTCTTCCTCGTAGGCGGGGAAGACCTCGACCACGTCTCCGCGCACGCGAAAGGTCCCGCGCCGGAAATCGAGGTTGTTGCGCGAGTACTGCATCTGGGTCAGGCGGCGCAGGAGATCGTCGCGCTCGATGGCTTGGCCGACCTCGAGCCCCATGGCCATCTCGCTGTAGTTCGACGGCGATCCCAGTCCGTAGATGCACGAGACCGAGGCCACGATGACCACGTCGCGACGCTCGAGCAGGGAGCGGGTGGCGCTGTTGCGCAGGCGCTCGATGTTCTCGTTGCGGCTCGCGTCCTTCTCGATGAAGGTGTCGCTCGAGGGGACGTAGGCCTCGGGCTGGTAGTAGTCGTAGTAGCTGACGAAGTACTCGACGGCGTTGTTCGGGAAGAGCTCCCGGAACTCCGAATAGAGCTGGGCGGCCAGGGTCTTGTTGGGAGAGAGGACCAGGGTCGGACGGTTCAGCCTGGCGATGCTGGCCGCCATGGTGAAGGTCTTGCCCGAGCCGGTGATGCCCAGCAGGGTCTGGTGGGCCTCTCCCTCCGACAGCCAGCCCACCAGCTGCTCGATGGCCCGCGGCTGGTCCCCGGTGGGCTCGAAAGGGCACACGAGTTCGAATTTCTCCTGCATACTGGAGGGTTCTCTCGGGATAGACGGCTCCCGGGCCAGGCGAACGGAGGGCTCTCCCGGGGTTGCCTTGCGCCCCCTCGGGAGGGGTCTTATCTTGCCATCAAGGGGTCTTTTTCCCTCTCCCCATCGGCGAACCGTAGCCAGCCCCCACTTGCCATGCAGATCGAATGCCCCGCCTGCCACGCCCGCGCCACGCTCCCCGAGGCGAAGGCTGGAGCCAAGGTCCGCTGCGGTCAGTGCGGTCGCGTCTACGTGGCCCAGCGGCCGGGGACACGGCGGGAGAGCAAGACCGATACGCTGACCGGGAAGCTCTTGGGGGGCACCGTGGCCGCGGTGGGATTGATCGCCCTGGTCTTCGTGGTCCGCTCCCAGAAGGACGAGGCCGTGGCCCAGAAGCCCTCGTCCAAGAACGAGGAGGTCGCCTCCGAGGAGCCGATCGACGCCCTGGGCTGGAACTCCGACACGATCCAGACCGTGGTCGAGATCCACGCGAAGGCCACCGCCGACGACCTCGATGGGGTCGCTGGCCTCTTGTTCGGCACGCAGATCGCGGTGCGGGAGGACGGAGAGGCCGCCGGAGAGAGCTTTGCCCTCTTGCCGGCCACCGATCGAGAGGCCCGGTTGACCGAGTGGGCCGAGGGCCTCCTGGACTCCGAGGAGGTGCCCGTCGCCGGCTGGACCCCCTACGACGGCGAGGTGGTCGAGCTGACCGACGAGACGGCCACCGTACGTCTGGCCGTGTCCCCCGCGGATCCCGCCGACGGGGTCGAGAAGCGCTGGGTCGAGTGGCAGCTGGCCCGGGACGGAGCGCGCTGGAAGGCCTGGGCCTGGGAGCGCTGGTACACGCCGGAGGAACGGCGAGCGCGCACCCCCAGGAAGCGGGACTACGAGAAGGTCACCCTGTCGGACGGGTCCGTCGTCCACGAGCGTGAGCCCGAGCCCCTGGAGCACCTGGCGACGACTCCGGCCGAGCTGCGCGAGCGAATCGACGAGCTCTACGCCACGATGATCGATTTGAACCTCACCACCGAGGCTTCGCGCGCCCAGGCCGAGCTGGTCCAGATCGGCAAGCCGGCCATCCCCGTCCTGCTGACCGGCCTGTACGAGACCCCCCTCGACACCCACGAACAGTCCATTCAGGTCAACCTGATCGACCAGACCCTGCGCCAGATCACCGGACAGTTCATGGGCTACAAGCCTCAGGTCCAGGAAGGCTCCGGTACGGGCACGACGGAAGAGCGTCGCCAGAGCTCGATCCGTCAATGGTTCGCCTGGTGGTACCGCAACGAGAGCAAGTTTCAGGAGAAGGAAGTCGAGGACGAACTCGACCGGCTGCTCCAGGAGGAGGAAGGTTAGGCCTTCGCTCCGAACCCCAAGACGAGAGAATCCCCCTCGATGGAATATCGCATAGGTACGTGCTCCCAGTGCGGGGCCGAGTTCAAGGTGCCCGCATCGTTCCGACACAACGTCGCCCGCTGCAAGGTTTGCGAGGGCGTCGTGCGGTTCGACGGTCCCACCGCGAGCGCGCCGCCCGAGCCGACCCCCATCCCTGCCCGCAAGGTCGCTCC
>JAUIEE010000347.1 GCA_030428965.1 bacterium
ATCGCGAAATCCAAGAGCCGTGAGGGCGCCGGCCTCCCACGAGGCTTCGGTGAAGTTGAAGTCGCCAGCAGCGGCCGGATAGATCTCCGCGAAGCCAACCAGGAGCCACGCCAGACCGACGACGCACCAGGCTCCCCTGCGCAGTGCCTTCCTCCTGCCCTTGTTCATCGACATGACCTGGTGGACCTCGACGGCTGTGGGAATGCGCGGATGCGCCGCAACGCGCAGTCCACGCACCCCCGTCCTTTTCCCGGGAAGATTCCGTCCCACAGATTTAACTTTGCACTACAAAGTTTGCTTCGATACGCTATCCGACGTGCCCCACAGAGATCTTCACACACTTTGAGAGAAAGAGGAACCCCGAACCCGAGTCGCACAAGCTTTGCAACACAAACAAGGAGCCGCCATGCCCGAAGCCGTGTCCATCCAGACCGTGTTCGATCCATCCGCGCTGCTGACCGCCCCGATCGAGGGACCCCGCGACCGGCGCCGGGCCAACCTGCGTCTGCTCGGCTACACCCTGCTCGGCTCGGCCTCCTACGGGCTGGCGATGGGGCTGCGCCACAGCCTGCTGCAGGGCCTGGTGTCCGCGCTCAAGGTCCCGACACTGTTCCTTCTCACCCTCGCGATCTGCCTGCCGAGCCTGTTCGTCCTCGGGCTGAAGAACGGCTGGCGCCAGCCCCTCGACACCCTCGCCCGGGTCGTGCTGCGGGGAATCGCGGTCAGCTCGATGCTGCTGAGCGGCTTCGCGCCGATCGCGCTGTTCTTCGCCTTGAGTGGCTCGCCCTACGCCTTCATGCTCGGGCTGCACGTCGCGGTGTTCGGCTTCTGTGGGCTCGCGGGCCTCGCCTCGATCGTCCGCGGCTTCATGCGTCTGCGCGGCGCTCCCGGCGGCATCCCCCAGGGCTCCCCGCTGTGGAGCGTGCTCGGGCTGTGGCTGTGGCTGTACGTGTTCGTCGGAACCCAGCTCGGCTACATGCTCTCGCCGTTCATCGGCAAGGACGAGGCCTTCCTGTTCCTGACGACCACCGAGTACAACTTCTACACCTACCTGTGGGAGATCTTCGCGCACTGATGGAGCTCCTCCCCGCGGCACCCGCGCGCCCCGGAGCACGGGTGGAAGAGGAAGACCATGCGCGCTGCTCTGGAGGCCTGGCATGGGTGGACCGGCCCAGGCTGCGCAGACCTGGCGGCTGCGGGCGGGCTGCCCGCTTCGCACGGACGAGCTCCGAGCCACCGCCCGAGGCACCATGAACGTAGACACAGATCCGCACAGGCAGATCACGAAGGCTTCCCTCGGCCATATGCCACGTCAGTCGGCCGGGACCGCTGGCATGAAATCAGGCCGCCCCGAGGTGTTCAGCGACACCAAGCAGAACCCGGAGTCGACAGGGCCCCCCGCGCGGGTCACGGCGCGAAAGTACCCACACGGCCCACTCGCTCCGCGTCGACCGGCAGCCCTCCGCGAACCGCTGTCCTGACCACCATCGCGCATCGGTCATCGCGATACGATCGCGATCGAGACGACCCCGCCGAGGCCGCATGACCTGGACCAGCACCCGACCCCCGAAGTCCTCTTCACCCCGACAACCTCAACCCCTTTCAAACCGTGCCACAACCGCCCCCCATGATCCCACTCCTCACGCAATGAACCGTCTTGGCGTCGCCGCAGGCGACCCGGAGTTCTGGACCGCCTGTTGCTTCGCTGACATGATCAGGTCCGGCGTCATAATGCATTGGCATTAATGAAGATGTGGCAATCGGCGGGCCAGAGCGGAGGGCGGAGCGCCAAGAGCGTATTGCGCTGCTCGCGTTCGAATCCAAGGTCTTCGATGGGTGCAGCACGCCCAAGGACCGTCCGCTTCGGGTGGGTGTGGCCGGAGGTCGGGCAGCATCTGGTGGTGGTGCGATTGCCTTGCGGTCTCCTCCGATGGCGACATCACTATCTGACGCGGGGACGTCACCACCGTCAGTGGCACTGCCAGAAGGCCGTGTCCTCGAAGAGGTACAGGACGCCCATGTCGCCGAGGTTGATGTCGATGAAGGCGGTGTCGAACTGGAGCAGGAAGTTGCCCAGGTGCTCCTCGGTCTGCAGCCACTGCGGCGGGCCGGCGGCACGGGCACATTGTTGGTACAAAAGCTGGAAGAGCGGATCCTCCTCCTGCTGCCAGATGTCCCGGGGAACCTGGACCTCGACGACATCGAAGCCGCCGCTCTCTTCGAGGCGTGGCGCTCCCTTCGGAGGGCGCGTGCGCCGCTCGGCCTGCTCTAGGCTGCTGAACACGACCGCGGACTCCTCGGTGTGAGGGGCGAAGGCCTCGTTGTCCATCGCGTCGGAGAGGAAGAGCGACACGGTGGCCGCGTCGCGAAAGCGCGCCGCCAGCACCGGCAGGCTGCGCAGGTCGACGGTCAGGACGTGCACCATCGGCTGCCCCTGGAAGCGCGGCCAACGCTTGCTCCCGATCCCCGGGGGCGTACCGCCGATGCGGTTCCAGGGGGTCTTCCTCCGGCGGTGCTCGAGCGGCCGAAGCACGTACACCGGCTCGGTGTCGTCGAAGTCCGCGCCTTCTAGGTGCTCGCGCAAGGCGTCGTAGGGGTCCACGAGCGCCGCATTCGCCCGCACCAGCTCGGCCTCGGTGTCCGCGGCTGCCCTGCGGGCGAGCTCCTCGAGGTCGATCGCGCCGTCATCCGCGGCCGGCTCGGGCTTCCCGAGCAGCGACGGAATCAGCTCCAGCTCCAGGACGGGGCGCAGGATCGAGAAGGAATGTGACTCGAAGGCCCGCCGCACCATTTCCGTCCAGTCGCCGGCCTCGAACCTCTGCAGAAAGGGCTCCAGAAGCTCATGCTCCATGACGACGCTGGCGCGAATGGCCGCCTGGGTCAGGGGGCTCGGGCTCTCGATCCAGGTCTCGATCGCGCGCCGCATCGCGGGGCCCTGCCACGTGAGGGACGGGAGCAAGACCTGTCCGACGACCCGCCTCTGGAGCTCGGTGTCGAAGCCCGCGAAGACCTGCATCCAGGTGTCTAGGTCGAGCCCGTTGAAGGGACATGCCCGCTCTTCACCGGGCTGTCCGGAGAGCGCGCCGGGAATGGAGCCCCTGCCATCGCACAGGGGGCACGCCGGATGCCCGGCGGCAAGGCGCGCTCCGAGGTCGCCGAGATGGGCGGCGAGCAACACCCTCTCCTTGTCGAGGCCCTCCTCCATGCGGACGCGCAGCCACGCCGCGCGGTCGCTGGGCTCCCCCGACGCGGCGCGAGATTCGAGGGCGTGGCGTTCTGATTCTTGCATGAGACCTCTCGTTTTTCAGGCCAGCATAGTTCGCTGCGATCTGAACGCAAGTGGCCGTGGCAGGGGTATACTGACCTCAGCGTAAGTTCTGTCCCTCATATGCGGGACCCCGAGAAACGAAGAATTGGCTAAAGGCGGGCCGACTTCCGTCCGATTCAGTGTGGATGGGCAACGAGGGCGTGGAGCTGATCGATCTCGTCGGCCTCGACGTCGCCGACGCGAAGATGCGCCTGGACATCCTCGGCTTCAAGAAGGCGAGGTGTGCAAGCGCAAGGCCGACGCCGCCCAAGGCACAGTGCTCGAGACCAGCCCGGCCGGCGGACGACCGTGCCGCGGGGGAGCACGGTGAATCTGAGCGTGGCGAATCAGGGCGATCAAGACTCTGGCTGCCCTGCCCGACTCGCCTCCACCAGCCCGGCAGGAGGCCGAGGACGCGACCCTCAACGGGTCGGACACCACGGCTCGTGCGGCGTCCCGCCTCGCCGAGCGCGTCCGAGCAGGCGCCGGAGAGCGGTCAGCAGCCCCCGCTTCGCCACCAGCTGCACCTCCTCGGACTCGTGGGGCAGCAGCAACAAGGTGTCGGCCTCGCGCGGATGGAACACCAGCTCAGCGCCGCCGATGGTGTCGGCCACGCACCAGCTGGCCTGCGCGTCGGCGGCGCTGAGAAGGCCGTCGCCCCAGAACCAGTGCTCCGCGATGCGCTGCCGCCACTCCGCACAGCGCGCGAGGATAGCGTCGGGGCCGTAGACGCGGACGTGGTTGTCCAGCGTTCCGGGACCGACGGTCTCCATGAAGGCCCGGTAGCCCTGGGGGAGGGCACCCGTCCTGGAGAGCAGCGCCTCGAACGCAGCGTCGGCCACGGCGATCGGCTCGCCCGTCAGCCGCACCTTCTCCAGACGCAGGGGTTTCGCCTCCTTGTGCGGCGCGGGAGGGGGTGCCACGAAGGTCTTGGCGGCGGCCGCCTCCGCCTCGTCGGGGGTCTGCGGGGAGGCGTGTCGATGGGCCGCGACGAGCGCCAGGACCTCGGACGTCGGGATGGGCCAGGCGAGTTCCGGCATCGCGCCCCCGCGCAGCAGGATCTCCATCGCCTCGAGGTCCTGCCTCTTCGCCGTGTTGGTGAACGGCGTGTAGCCGGTGGGCATGGCGAGAGACGGCGCTGCGCCGCCTTGGAGCAGCGCGCGAACGACGGAGGCACGACCCGCCTCGAATGTCGCGACATAGAGGGGCGTGTAGGCCAGCTGGCGGTGTCGTGTGTTCGGATCAGCTCCCGCCGCCAGCAGGAGCTCCACGATCTCGACGTGTCCGTAGCGCGCGGCCTCATGCAGAGCCGTCCACTTGTTGCCGTTGACCGTCTGCACGTGGAGGCCGGCCGCGAGCACCTCACGAACCTGGTCCACCGCTCCCTTCTTCACCGCACGGAATAGCTTCGCCTTCAGTTTGCCCTGATCGGTCGACATGGTCTTCCTCGTCGGTGACAGTGTTGGGGAATACGAAAGGCACCGGTCGAACGCCACGAGTCCAGGGTATCGACTGGTGCAGCGGATTTGAACTGCACGGAACCACAGTGATCCGCCAGCGTAAAGTCTGGCCCTCAACCAGGGCGGCGGGCAGGCGTTCACGGCGCGACCACAGGCACAGCGGCACCCCGCCCTGGTCTCAGGGTGCAGGACAGCCTGTCCTGGAACGGACTCGCTCTGGCCAGCCGGCTGCACACGCTCAGGACCGGTCGGGCGCCGCAACGTCTTGCAGTAATGGAGATAGAGCAAGCGGCTGGCCAGAGCGGAGGGCTTAGCTCTCTAGCAGCGAAACGGCGTTGCGTGGAAGTGTGGAGCTTACCGCCTGCAACCGAGCGGCTTGCGTCGGCCGGAATCGTCGGGCTCGCGGACCGATGCAGCTCTGGACCCGCGGTTGCAGCAGCCGAGAGCACAACGCCGACGAAGCGAAGGCCACGACGTCGAGCGAGCACAAGAGCAAGCGCGGGGCCGGAGCGGCCATGGCCGGCCGACCAGAGGCGTGCGGCCATCGCTGTTGCGCACGCAGTCCTGGAACCCCCAGTATTCGGCTTGGAGGAACCGCCAGGAGCAGAGCCACGGAGGGAGAGAGCGAAGGGAATCAGGGTGCGGCGTCTGGAGGCACGCGGCAACAGGGCTCGGCGTCTGGAGGCGCGCGGCAACGGAGCCCGGCCGGTGCGGATGCCCTCCCGAAGTAGAGGCTCAGAAGCACAAGAACCGCGGTGGAGGGCCCTGCTGCCCTCCTGAAGTCGGGCAGCTTGGCGGCC
>JAUIEE010000348.1 GCA_030428965.1 bacterium
CAGAGGCCTACCTGCGAAGCGCACGCAGGGCGGCGGACTTCGTCCTCGAGCGGCTCACGGACGGAAACGGCCGCCTCCTCAAGCGCTACCGCAACGGATCCGCGGGACTGCCGGCGACCCTGGAGGACTATGCCTTCTTCGTCTGGGGACTGGTCGAGCTCTACGAAGCCACCTTCGAGACCCCCTACCTCGAACAAGCTGTGCGACTGACCGAGCTGATGATCACGCACTACTGGGACGAGCAAGAGGGAGCCTTCTTCCTGGCGGCCGACGACGGAGAGGCGACCTTCGTGCGCGCCAAGGAGATCTACGACGGCGCCCTTCCCTCGGGCAACTCGGTCGCCTGCCTCGTGCTCTTGCGCCTGGGACGCTTGACGGGCAGGTCGGAGCTCGAAGAGCTCGCCAGCCGGACGATGACCGCGTTCTCCGGGCGGGTCGCCCACAGCCCCGACGCCTACCCGCTCCTGGGGTTGGCCCTCGACTTCGCCGTCGGTCCGACCCACGAGATCGTGGTGGCCGGCTCGCCCGATTGGCCGGATACCCAGGAGGCCCTACGCGAGCTGCAGAAGCCCTTCCTGCCCCGCAAGGTCCTGCTGCTGCGCCCCGAGGGCGAGAGCCCGCCCATCTGCGAGCTCGCCCCGTTCACCTCTCCCCAGGGGGCCCAGGACGGACGCGCGACCTTCTACCTGTGTCGCGACTTTGCCTGCGAGCTGCCCACGCAGGAGCTGGACGGCATCCTCGCGACCTTGAAGGGCGAAGGCCGTCGCGGGAACCAACGACCTGGACAGGACGACTAGTCGATGTCGAACAGCCTGTCTTCCCGGAACATGTCCCGGTAGCGGTTGACCTTGTTCACGTAGCCGAGCAGCTGCGAATCGCCTGCGGCTTCCCGCTCGGCCCGCCACGCATGCCACCCTCCGGCCTCGCGCTCCAGACTGGAGAGCTTGCCCATGCCGGCGTTGTAGGCCACCAGGGCCCGGTCCACGTTGCCGTCGTAGGAATCGAGCAACCAGGCCATGTTGTCGGCTCCGAGGCGCGCGTTCAGCAACGGATCGCTCAGGAGCTCTTCTTCCGTGGGCGCCTCCAGGCCCAGCTTCTCGGCGCGCCAGGTGGCCGTCGTGCGTGAGACCTGAAACAGGCCCATGGCTCCCTTGCTCGACTTGGCGTTCACGCGCCCACTCGACTCGGCCACCATGATGGCCGCCAGAAGGTAGGCGTCCACCCCGGATTCCTCGGAGGCCTGGGCCAGGACGTCGGCGTGCCTGCGCACACGCTCGAAGGCCAGGTAGTCCCGCGCGACCTGCTTCAGGGGAGTCTCCCCGGCGGTCAAGGACCAGGCCGCCCAACTCACCCCGGCGACCAGGAACAGGAGCACCCCGAGCCGCAGGACCTTGTGCTGCTTCGCTTGCTTCATTCAGCGATCGGCGTTCCCGTAGACATGATCGATCTCTACGGACAGCCCGTCCAACCATTCCCGCCGGTCTCCGCCCAAGACGCCGCCGCTCAGCTCGCGCCCCAAGAGGCGCCCCAGCTCCCGGCGCGCCCGTTCGGCCAGGTGAGGCTCGCCGTGCTCGATGAGCCCCAGCAGGAAGAAGGCTCCCGCCCGCGTGCCCGGACCGCGCAGCCCATCGGGGTCGGGGGCCGGATGGCCGGCCCTCTCCGCCGCGCTGCACAGCCAGACCTTGGCGTCGTCGTGGACGACGAGATCCCACCAGCCCCACCAAGCCGAGGCCGGATCCCCGGCGCCGCGGTGGTCGACCCCCGAGAGCACGGCCAGTTCGTAGGCGACCCGTGCGTCCGTGGGATCGTCGGTCAACAGGGCCAGCAGGGTCGTGGCCGACTCGGGAGCCCCCTGCTCCGCCAACAGGAGGGCCGCGTTGCGCCGGGACTCCGTCTCCGGTGAGAGCATCTGGCGGAAGAGGGCCGGCCAGCCGACCTCGCCCAGGCGCAGGAGACCGCGTCGGGCGGGATCGAACAGAGCGGAGTCCTGGCCCTCGCTGAAGGCCGAGGCCAGCAGATGGGCCCCACGTGGATCCCCCGTCTCGGCCAGTCCCCGCAGGGAGGCGCGCTGGACCTCGGGTTCGTCGTCGGAGAGCCCCAGGACGAACAGTTCGAAGATGTCCTCACCGCCGAGGCTGGCCGCGGCCAGGAGCGCCTCGGAGCGAACCCCGGGCGACCCGACGCGGGCACGCACCAGGATCTCGGTGCGGGACTCTTCCGCCTCGAGCTGGCCGAGCATGCGCACCGCCGCGCGTTCCACCTGGGGGTCGGCGTCCTCGAGCAGCTCCATCAGGCGCGCACGATCCCGGGCCCCCCCCCGCTCTCCGAGCACGATCGCCGCGGCCCGCCGCAGGCGTCCCGACGAAGAGCGCGAGGCCTCCTCCGCCACAGCCGGGTCGCTGCGCCTCAAGACGTGCTCGAGGGCCGCTTCCTGACCGCTCGAGAAACCCTGCTCCAGCACGCCGAGCACCTCGCGCGCCAGCTCCACGTCCACCCCGGGCTCGAGCTCTCCCACCTGCTCCAGGGCACCGAGGCACAGGTCGGTCAGACTGCGGGCACGGGGCCCGAACTCCTTCTCCTGGGTCAAGAGCTGCAACAGGGGGTGGAAGTCCGCCGCGTCGGCAACGCCCTCGTGGCCGTAGAGTTGCTCCAGGTCGGACACGCCGGAGTCGCGCCGGTCCAGGGCCCATGCGGGGAGCGCGGACAGGATGGCGCGCTTCAAGCGCAGGTGTCGCTCGAGGGGTTCGGCCTCACCCAACCACCAGGCAGCCTCGGTGTCGAAGTACTCGCGCTGGCTCGCGTAGAGGTCGGGGTTGGGGTAGAGCTGCCAGCGCTGGGCCCGGGCGAGCTCCTCCGCCATCGCCCGCAGGCGCAGGAACCACGGGGGCTCCTGGCCGACTCGGAACTCGAAGCGCTTCTGCTGCCGCCCCAGGGTGACCTCGAGTCCGCGCACCTCCCGAGCCCCGTCCAGGGAAACGGGCAAGCGCTCCGGCCCGAAGACCCCTTCTCCCTCGAGCGAAGCGAGGACCTGGCTGCACAGGGGCTCGGTCAGGAAGAAGGCCGGCTCGAAGCCGACCTCGGCCTCCGTCCCCGCCAGCTGGATCGGCTTGGAACCCTCCGGGGCTTCGAGGAAGCGCAAGCGCAGCGAGCGGCTGTCCTCCGAGCGCAGGTCGAGGACCGCCCGGCGGGAGCGGAAGCCGGCCGCGGCCTGGGCCCACCACTCCAACCATGCGGGTCCCTCGGATCCGAAGGTCTGGCCGCTGAGCAGCCCCAGGCGCCTCTGGGCCAAACTGCGCACCGACGCGAAGTCCTTGAAGAACAAGGCTCCCGAAGACAGGCGCACGAGGGTGTGGGGAACCTGCCGATCGAGCCAATCCATCTCGCGCGAACGCTCGCTGCGGAATCCGATCCCGGCCAAGGCGATGGCACTGGCGGCCGAGACGACCTCGACCGAGGAACCCAAGCCGCCGAGCAGGACTTCGATGTCTTCGTCACCGAGGAAGGCGACGTCGTGCAGCTCCTCCAGCTCTCCCAGGGAGAGCAGGGCGTAGGCGGACGACCGGCTCAGGGGAGCGCGCAGCGCCTGCTCGCGCAGCTCGGGGACGATCTCGTCACCGAAGCGAGTCGCGAGCAGCTGGGAGGCATGGGAGGCGACCTTGGCCACAGGATCGCCGAGGAAAGCGATCAGGGGCCTGGCCGATACGTCGGCCGGTGCCTCCCCCAGGAGGTCGACCGCCAACCAGCGGGTATCGGAGCGACGGGAACGCAGGGCGGACTGCAGGAAGGGCACGTTCTCTCCGTTCAAAGGGGAGAGTTCGCGGTGGGCAGCCTTGCGCATGCTGGCCTGGGGATGGTCCAGGAGACTCGCCCAGAGCTCGGGGCCCGCCAGGATCGGATCGGCGCTGGAAAGCTCGCGCACGAGGATCCCGGCCGCCCCCTTGGGCAAGCTGGAGCGCATGCGCGCGGCCACGGCGCGCCGCTCGTTCTCCGCGCCGAAACGCAGGAGGGTCCGGGCGCCGGCCAGCAGCGTGGGGAGATGATCCTGGGCCAGAGCTTCGCGCGCGCCGCGCAGACCGACCTCCCCCAGGGCGCCGAGATGCTCCACCGCCTGGAGGGCCAGGGCCGAATCCGGATCGCGGATCCCGGCCAGCTGATCGAACACGAAGGTGAGGGCCCCCGAGGGATCGGCGCTGTAGCCTCGAGGGTCAGGCTCGGGCTCGGCCGAGACCGGGGCCGGAAGGCGTCGTTCGCCGGGGAGCGCCAGGCCCCCCCGCTGGCCCTCGGGCCGAGGTGCGAGGTCACCGCTCTCCACCCGCTCCAGTTCGGGCTGAGCTTCGCTCGGCTCCTCCTTGGGCACGGGCGACTTCGAGGGCAGATCGAGCTGGCCCCAGCAAGGCGCCTGGAGCAGCGTCAAGACCACCGAGAGGAGCAGGAGGGAGCGCATGGGATTCAGGGGCCTCAGGTCGAAGAACCCAGCATACGGCCCCGGAAACGGGGCGATGAGCCCGGGTCGGAGAAAACCCTACCCCCTGGGTCCGCCCGGGGTACGCCCGTTCGTCGGGGGCCGGGAGATAAGGCTTGGCCGCCCTCAAGGTCACAGGCACGGGGCGACGATCCAACCCCAGACGAGATCGTGTCCCCCCGCTCCCTCGTTGCCCCTCCCCCCTCGACCGAGCCATGACCGACACGATCCTACGAGACCTTCCGGACGTCCTCACCAAGGCCGAGAACCTCCCCAGCCTGCCCACCGTCGCCGTCGAGATTCTCCATCTCGCCCGGGACGAGGACAGCTCCCTGGACGACATCGCCCGCGTCCTGGCCATGGATCCGGCCCTGAGCGCCAAGCTGCTCAAGCTGTCCAACTCTTCCCTGTTCAACATGGGGCAGGAGGTCACGACGATCCAGCGCGCGACGATGGTGCTCGGTCTCAAGACCGTCACCCTGATGTCGCTCTCCTTCTCCCTCGCGGGTAGCCTCCCCGGCCGGGGCAAGGAAGGGCACTTCAGCTACCTCGAATACTGGCGCCGCAGCCTGACGGCCGCCGTCTCCGGCAGGATGATCGCCGGTCGCGTGGGCAACTGCGATGGGGACGAGGCCTTCCTGTGCGGGCTGCTGGGACATCTCGGACGCCTCGCGATTCAGCGCTGCATCCCCGACGACTATGCCGAGGTCCTCGCCCAGAACGCCTGGCCGACCCTCTCCCAGGAGGAGGAGCACCTCGGCTTCAACAGCGCCGACGTGGGCGCTGCCCTGATGGCCGAGTGGAACCTGCCCGATCGCCTGTCGAAGTCGATCGCCTTCGCCCCACGGCCCACGGAGCTGGCGGCATCCGAGGACGTGCAGACGCGCACCCTGGTCGAGGTCATGCACGTCGCCGGCCTGGTCGAGGCCTTTCTCTTTCAAGAGGAGAAGGGCGCCAGGCTCAAGGACTTGCACGAGACCTGCAAGGACTACTACGACATGGAGCCCGGCGAGGTCGAGGCTTTCCTCATGGAGCTCGAAGGAGACATCTACGAAGCCGCCCAGGTGTTGCAG
>JAUIEE010000349.1 GCA_030428965.1 bacterium
CGCCTACCGGGAGCGTGCCCAGCGCAGCTTCGGCGACCTCCCGGACTGGGAGATCGACACCACCGTAGGGCCCCCGCCCGAGCCACGTGACGTCCAGATCGAAGCCCTGGACGCCCTCGAGGCCGGGCGGAAAGCGGGTCGTGACCGTGCAGTGGTCGTCATGGCGACGGGGTTGGGCAAGACCTGGCTCACGGCCTTCGACATCCAGCAGGTTTGCGAGCTGGACGGCAGAATGCCGCGGGTCCTCCTCCTCGCACACCGGGTGGAGCTTCTGCGGCAGGCCGCGGCGACGTTTCGGCGGCTGTTCCCGGATACGGGCTTCGGATGGTTCGTCGGCAGCAGCAACGAGCTCGATGCGCAGATCGTCTTCGCTTCGGTCATGAAGCTGGGTCGCGCCGCGCACCTGTCTTCGATAGCCCGAGGCGCCTTCGACTACATCGTGGTCGACGAGGTCCACCACGCACACGCACAGACCTACCGCCGGATCCTCGAGCACTTCGAGGCGCGCTTCTTCCTGGGCCTCACTGCCACTCCCGAACGGGCTGACGCTGGCGATGTCCTGGGGCTCTTCGACGACCACGTCGCCTACGAGGCGGACATCGGCGTTGGAGTCTCGCTCGGTCACCTGGTGCCCTTTGCCTACTTCGGGATCAAGGACACCGTCGACTACGCTCCGATTCCCTGGCGCAACAGCAGATTCGATCCCGGCGAGCTCGAGCGTGCCGTCCAGACCGAAGCCCGTATGGAGTCGATGTGGCGTGCATGGGAGGAGCACCCCGGCACCCGGACTCTCGTTTTCTGCTGTTCGATTGCTCATGCAGGATTCGTGGCCGGCTGGTTGCGAGAACGCGGAATCCGAGCGGTCGCCGTCCATTCCGGCCCTGGCAGCGCAGACCGGGCCCAAGCACTCGACCAGCTGAGCTCCGGCGCGTTGGACGCCGTTCTTGCGGTCGATCTCTTCAACGAGGGCATCGACCTTCCGGCGGTCGATCGCGTGGTCATGCTGCGGCCAACCGAATCCCCGATCGTCTTTCTGCAGCAGCTGGGGCGCGGCCTGCGCTCGCATCCAGGCAAGGAACAACTGAAAGTCATCGACTTCGTCGGCAACCACAAGGTGTTCCTGAACCGGGTGCGGACGCTACTTCAGCTGGCACCCGGCGAGGCAACGCCGGTCCACGACTTCGTCGTCAAGCGCGTCGATCCTGCTCTTCCTGCTGGTTGCTCAATCGATGTCGAGCTGGAGGCCCTGGACCTCCTCCAGAAGCTCCTGCCTTCCGGCGATCGGCACGTCCTCGTGCGAGCCTTCCGCGAGATCCTCGCCAGTCGCGGTGAGCGACCGACGGCTGGCGAAATGCTGCGGCTCGGATTCAATCCACGCTCGCTAAAGAAGTGGGACTCCTGGTTCGACTTCGTCGCCTCTGAAGATGCGCTCCATGCGGATGAAGCACGGGCCTTGCGATCGCAGCGGGAGCTCTTGATGGACCTCGAACGCCGGGAGGGGATGACCAGGTCCTTCAAGATGGTGACCTTGTTGGTGCTCCTCGACAGCGATGCCCTGTTCGACGGTATGGACGTCGAGAAGCTCTCGGCCCTGTGCTATCAGCGCTACCGCAGATCCCCCGAGCTGATGGCTGATCTGGCCGCGAAGGAGCTGGGGGATCCCCGGAACATCCCTCGCGACAAGTGGCTCGAATACTGGCGTGCATGCCCCCTGAATCACTGGACGGGCAAGGGGCGCAAAGGAAAGAAAGCCTGGTTCCGATTCCACGACGGGCGCTTCCTGCCGCGGTTCGAGGTCTCACAAGAGCTCCGTCCCACGATGGCTGCGATGATCCATGAGATTGTCGAATACCGCCTGGCTCAGTACCGACGGCGCAGGATGGACACCAGGAGCGCTGGAGGCACCAGCTTCGTCTGCAAGTTGATCACGAACAAGCGCCACCCCATTCTCAAACTCCCGGACCGTACGAAGCTCCCGTCGGTTCCCCATGGCGAGACGGATGTCCGGCTCAAGGACGGCGGTTGGTGGCGCTTCCGCTTCGTGAAGCTCTTTTGCAATGTCGCTCGTCCCGTGGGCAAGTCGAGCAACCAGCTCCCAGACCTGCTCCGGCGTTGGTTCGGACCAGAAGCCGGGCAGCGCGGGACGTTCCACCAGGTCCGTTTCTCGCCGAGTCCGGACGGTTGGTGGGTCGAACCGGTGGAGACGGAGGAAGCGCCCGTCATCCCTCGGCCGATGCGAGGCCGTCTGACGGCCTTCCCGACGCTCCGTGCCGCCGCAGGGTGGACGGTGGACTCCGTCAGCCACGAGGCTGTCGATGCCGAGGAAGTCGCCCTGCCGCTGGACGTCCAACGCGATGACTGCTTTGCCGTCCGGGCTTCGGGATCCTCCATGGTAGGTTGGAGAAGCGAAATCCGCGACGGGGACTGGCTGGTCCTGCGATGGAGTCGGGGAGCCGGGGCAGCTGAAGTCGAGGGACGCATCGCTCTCATCGCACGCGGCGATCCCGTGGAAGGCCGGGGCTACTTCCTCAAGCGCGTGGCCCTCGGAGACGACGGTCGCTACGTCCTCAAGTCGGACAATCCTGACGTGCCCACCCGCCAGACAGAGGACTTTGACGAAGTCGTCGCCTCACTCGTGCAGGTTGTCCGACCCGAGCTTCTCGGCCCGGAGCGGGGAGCCAGACTGAGGGACGACGAGTTGGGAGAGGCTTTCGGCGTTTCCCGTCCACCCACCGGGCCGTGGTCGCGTGTCGACGGACACCTCTTTCTGCTCCTCGAGGGCGGCGGTGTTCTCGCGGCACCTGATCGTGTCGGGACGACAGTACCGCGACGACCAGGTGAAACCGCCTTTGCTCTGGCACGGAAGGATTCCGAGGAGCCGTGGGGTTATCTGGGTATCGCACGGTGGCTCGAAGACGAGGGAGCCTGGCAGATCCCGGAAGTCGACTTCGCGACCTGGAGGCAACTCGGGCGCGGAAGAAGCGCCTCGCGGAGACTGGAGCCGCAATGGCGTCAGCGTGCAGAGGAGCTTTCGAAGACGCTTCTGGCGGAGAAGATGGGCGTGACTGTCGGCAGCGATCGGCGGTGCCGGATCGTCGGACCCGCCCGGAAAGGCGGGATCCGGATCGACGGAGGAGCCGACGGCTTCAAAGAGCGCACCGTCAGCCTCACCGACCTTGCTTGGGTGCTGAAAGCCCAATCGGAGGCTGGGGGAGGAGGGCGTGTAGACGAGGCGTTCGTCAACCGGGTTCGCTACCTCGACGGGACCCCGAAGGCCTCGACACGTTGGATCGATACGGGCTGGGCGCTGGTGCTGTCCCGGCTGCGTGCATAGCCCCCGACGCCCGCTTTGATTGCCCCCGCCCCCTACTCCGCCAGCTCCCGCGCCTGCTCGACCAGCCGCAGGAACCCGGCACGGTCGCCGTGGGGATCGTCGCCGATGCCCTCGGCGGCGAGCTCGAGCACGGTGCCGAAGTTGGTGCCGCCCTTGTAGGCCGAGTCGCGCAGGAGGAGCCCGAAGGCCGCGACGGCGGCGGAGAACTTCAGCTCGCCGGAGGCCTGGTCAAGCCGCAGGCCGCGATCGGTGAAGGGCACCTCCAGCAGTGTGCTGGTGCCGCCTGCGGGGGGCTGGTAGCGCAGCTTTGCGGTCAGCAGCTCGGGGCTGGGATGGGCGGGGTCGGCCGGCTCGGGACGGTACTTGAGCGGGTCGACGGCCTCGGGCAGGGCGAGGCTGGCGGGCACCACCTCGTAGAAGGCGACCACGCTGTGGCCGACCCCGAGGTCGCCGGCGTCCTTCGTGTCGTCGTTGAAGTCCTCGGCGGCGAGCCGCCGGCTCTCGTAGCCGATCAGCCGGTAGCCCGCGACCTGGGCGGGGTTGAGCTCGATCTGCAGCTTGACGTCCCGGGCGATGGTCCAGAGTGTGCCGAGCAGCTCGCGGCCGAGGATCTTGTTCGCCTCGCGCATGCTGTCGATGTAGGCGTAGTTGCCGTCGCCGTGGTTGCTGAGCTCCTCGAGGGTCGCGTCCTTGTAGTTGCCCATGCCGAAGCCGAGCAGGCTGAGGAACACGCCGTCGCGCGCCTGCTCCTCGATCAGGCGCGTCAGGGAGCCGCGGTCGGCGATGCCGACGTTGAAGTCGCCGTCGGTGGCGAGGATCACGCGGTTGATGCCGCCCTCGACGAAGTTCTCGCGGGCGACCTCGTAGGCGAGGCGGATGCCCTCGCCGCCGTTGGTCGATCCGCCGGCCTGCAGCTGGTCGAGGGCGGCGATGATCGTGCCGGTGGCGGCGCCGTCGGTCGGCTCGAGCACGAGCCCGGCGGCGCCGGCGTAGACGACGATCGCGACCGAGTCACGCCCGTCGAGCTTGTACACGAGGTGGCGCAGGGCCTTCTTGAGCAGGGGCAGCTTGTTCGCGTCGCGCATCGAGCCGGAGACGTCGACCAGGAAGACGAGGTTGCTCGCCGGCCGGGCGTCCGCCGGCAGGGTCTTGCCCTTGACTGCGATGCGCACCAGGCGGTGCTCGGTGTTCCACGGGCAGCTGGCCGCTTCGATGCTGACGGCGAGCGGATGCCGATCGCTCGGCTCGGGGTCGGCGTAGGCGAAGGCGTTGACCAGCTCCTCGATGCGGACGGCGTCGGGCGGGGGCAGCTGGCCCCCCTCGATGAAGCGGCGGACGTTCGCGTAGCTGGCGCGGTCGACGTCGATCGAGAAGGTCGACAGCGGGTGCAGGTCGGCGCGCAGGAAGCCCGCCTCGCGGATGCGGTCGTAGGCCTCGGTGCTCGAGGGATCCTCCGGGCCGACGGGCTCGACGTCGCGGGCCAGGGGCTCGAAGAAGCTCTCGAGAGCATCCCGGGACGCCGGCGTCAGTCCGGCCTGCTCGCCGAGGGCGAGCATCAGCTGTTCCTCCATCGCGCCGGCCTTGGGGGTTTCCCGCATCCTGCTCTGGAGCAGCGCGAGCTCGTCGATCTTTTCGGCCTGCGTGGCCAGCGCGGCCAGCTCGGCGTCGACTCTCTGCCGTTCCCGCTCGAGCCGTGATGCGGCGTCGTCGCCGGAGCGGGGCGGAACGTCGATGGCGGAACCGTCCGGCTGCGCGACCGGATCGGACGGGGCGGCCCGGTCCCGGAAGGCGAGCACGCCGCCGACGACGGCGAGCAGGAGAGTGGCGGCCAGGGCAAGGGTCTTCATCGGAAGTGTCCTCCTCGGAGCAGGGGTGGGGGACACGGCGTCGAGGATGCGGCGCTCGAGGACTGCGGGGCGCTCCTGGGGCGCGCGGAACACGGCTTCGAGCGCTTCCTGCTCGCGGCGCAGGGCTTCGGCCTCGGCGCGGCAGGAGGCGCAGGTCTGCAGGTGTTTCCGCAGCGCCTGTTCCTCTGCGTCGGCCAGCATACCCAGCGCGGAGTCGAGCAGCTCTTCGGGGGATGGATGGCTCATGTCAGTCGCTCCCGTAGGATCCGGATCGCCCGGTGCAGGCAGACCCGCACGTCGGCCGGGCGGAGGT
>JAUIEE010000350.1 GCA_030428965.1 bacterium
TCTCGGTCAAGCTGGACACCCAGGGCAGTCTTTGGAACGACCTGTGCATCGTCGTGCTCTCCGAGTTCGGGCGCGCCTCGGCCGAGAACGCCAGCCTCGGAACGGACCACGGACGGGCGGGACTGGTCTGGGTCGCGGGAGGCAGCGTGGCCGGGGGGGTCTACAACTGCGACTCGAACACGTGGCCCGCCAACGAGACCCTGTTCTCCGATCGCAAGTGGGTGGCTCACCTGACGGACTACCGCTCGGTCCTGGGCGAGCTCTTCCGCGATCACATGGGAAGCTCGCCCGCCGTTCTCGAAGCGACCTTCCCCGGATGGTCCACCTTCTCGGGCCCTGAATTCGCGCCATTGCAGTTCATCCTCTAGGGCCGCCCTTCCGCCGTCCGTGGCCCCGGACGGCCGGGGGACCTCCCTCCGTGGAGGTCCCCTTTTTCGTAGGCCGTATCTCCTGCGTAAGGAAGCCTGTCCGGGGAGGGGCGCCGCGCTCAGGACACTACCCTGGATCCATGATGAACCTCCCTTCCCTGCTGCTCCCCTTCCTGCCCCTGGCGCCGGCCGGGGACATCGAGGTCTTCTCCTTCCTGGATGCGGAGAGTCTCGAAGTCGGCCGCACCTACGAGATTCAGATCGAATACTCCCTGGGCTCGGAGGTGCTCGCATCCGGTGCCGGCAGCCCGGCCCCCTTCCTGCAGATCGACGTCCCCGCGAGCGTCGAGCTCACCGGGCCCTACTACACCGAGTACAAGGAGCTGGCCCAGAACGAGTTCCTGCAAATGCCCTTCGAGCGCCTCCTGGAAGAGAACCCGGCGCGCATCTCGTTCAAGCTCATCGCCGAGCCCACCCCCGAAGAGCGCATCGGGCTCAACGTGATCGCCTACACCAAGAACAAGGGCGAGGCCTACTTCCTGCGCAGGCGCCTCGAGCAGCCCCTGACGCCGTTCGCCGACTCCGAGGCCGGCGACCCCGAGAATTCATCCTGGGGCAAGGACGAGACGCTCCTGCAGATCGGAGACCCCGTGGCCCCCTTCGTGCTCCCCAGGGCGGATGGCACCCAGGTCTCCCTCAAGGACTACGTCGGCAAGAAGAACATCGTCGTCACGACCTACCGCGCCTTCTGGTGACCCTACTGCGCCCAGCAGCTCGTTGAGCTGCAGAGCATGTACGCCGGGTTCGAAGCCGCCGACACGGTCGTGATCGCCGTCTCCCAGGAAGACACCGAGCTCGAGCTGGCCGGCCAGATTCTGTGGGCTTTCGGTGAAGCCCCGCCGCCCTTTCCCATGATCTGCGACCTGGAAAGGGGCAAGACCTTGGCCTATGACCGCACGACGGCCTACCTGATCGACAAGCAGGGGATCGTGCGCGAGATCTTTCCCATGATCATCCACGCGCGCCCCTCCTGGAAGGTGATCCTCGACGCGGCCAGGGAACTCTCCGGCAAGGGCGAGAGGGCTCCCGTGGAGGCCGGCTCGGGGCGCTGATCCGGGCGACGGGTCGGGCCGGAACTTCTTTCCCCGACGGGGCTTCCACAGGGCCCGGGGCCCGGCTCCGCGGTCCGGGGACCTGGTATACTTCCCGGTTGGGTTGTCCTGGCGTGGGCGTCCTCCTATGCGCCTCTTTCTGCTCCTAGCCACCTGCCTTCTGGCGGCAGCTTTTTCCATCGCCTCGCCCTCGGCGGTGAACTCGGTCGACTTCCGACGGGACGTCGAGCCGATCCTGCGTGAGCGCTGCTACGCCTGCCACGGCCCCGATCGCGAGCAGGGCGGACTGCGCCTCGACATCCCCCAGCGCGCCCTCTTCGGGGGAGACTCCGGGCAGGCGGCCATCGTCCCCGGCGATCCCGATGGGAGCGAGCTCGTACGCCGTATCCGGACCGACGACGAGATCGATCGGATGCCGGCGGGAGAGGAGCCCCTGGCCGCCGAGGAGATCGAGGTGCTGCGAGCCTGGATCGCTTCCGGTGCGGAGCGTCCCGCGGGACAGGAAGAGCCCTCCGGCGCCCGCGACCACTGGGCCTACTCGGCGCCGGTACGACCGGCGCTGCCCACCGTCCAGGACACCTCCTGGCCCAGGGTAGCCCTGGACCGCTTCGTCCTGGCCCGACTCGAGGCCGAGGGGATGAGGCCCTCCGAGGAGGCCGATCGTACGACGCTCATCCGCCGCCTGAGCCTCGATCTCCTGGGACTTCCCCCGAGCCCCGAGGAGATCGACGAGTTCGTCGGGGACTCCGGAGCGGACGCCTACGAGCGCCTGGTGGATCGATTGCTGGCGTCCCCCCACTTCGGCGAACGCTGGGCTCGCCACTGGCTCGACATGGCGCGCTACGCCGACTCGAACGGCTACACCTTCGACACGCCCCGCAGCATCTGGCCCTACCGAGACTGGGTCGTGGAAGCCTTCAACCGGGACATGCCCTTCGACCGCTTCACCCTGGAGCAGCTCGCCGGGGACCTCCTGCCCGACCCGAGCCCGGACCAGCTCGTGGCCACGGGCTTTCACCGCAACACCCAGGTCAACGAGGAAGCCGGGGTCGACGAGGCCGAGTTCCGTGTCGAGGCGATCAAGGACCGGGTCGATACGACGGCCACGGTCTGGCTGGGCAGCACCCTGGCCTGCGCCCAGTGCCACAGCCACAAGTACGACCCCTTCACCCAGGCGGACTACTACCGGTTCTTCGCCTTCTTCAACAACACCCAGGACCGCGGAGCCCGGCGGCCGGCCCGGGACGACGAGGGCCTCGGCCCGCTGCTGGAGCTGCCCACGGCGGAGGAAGCCCTCGTCCTGGGCGAGCTGGACGCGCGCATCGCCGAGCTCGAGCAGGCCTTGACCACGCCGGACGAGCCTCCCCCCGGTCTGCTCGAGTGGGAGGACCGACTGCGCCAGGACTTCCTGGATTGGTCCGAGGTCGAGGTCGTGGCGGCCACCACCTCGAGCGACTCGAGTGAGATCGAACTTCAGGCCGACGGCTCGCTCCAGGTTCTGGGCCGGCGCCCGATGGAGGACACCTACACCGTACGGGCGCGCACCGAGCTGCCCTTCGTTCGGGCGGTGCGCCTGGACGTGCTCGAGAACCCGCACCACCCCGAGGGAGGCCCGGGGCGCTCCTCGGACGGCAACTTCGTCCTATCCGAGTTCGACCTGGGCAGCACGACCCCGACCGAGGAAGGGCTGGGCCCGGTCAATTCCCTGGAGCTGGGGGAGGCCCTCGCGTCGTACGAGCAGGCGGCGATGGCCTCCCAGCGCGTCGCCTTCCGCGAACGCCCCTTTCCCGTAGCCGAGGTCTTCGACGGGGACCCCAAGACGGGCTGGGCGATCGGTCCCAAGCTGGGCGTTCCCCACTCGGCTGTCTTCCTGCTCTCCGAGCCTCTCCCGATCGAAGGCAACGAGCTCCTGTTCCGCCTGGAGCAGAGCTTCGGAGCAAGGCTCACCTTCGGCCGCTTCCGGCTGCGAGCCAGCGCGGACGAGCACCGTCCCTCCAAGCTCCTGCCCCCCGACGTGGAAGCCATTCTCGTCAAGCCCCGCGCAGAGCGCGGCGAGGACGAGAACAAGCGCCTCTGGAAGTTCTACGCCACGACCTCCCCCGCCATGGCGCGCATGCGCAAGGAGCTCAGGCAGCTGAAGGCCGAGCGCCCGAGCCCCACGACCACCCTCGTGATGAACGAGCGGCGGGAAAGGCGCGAGACGCGCCTGCTCGTGCGCGGAAACTACCAGGAGCTCGGTCAGCGCGTCGAAGCGGGTGTGCCCGCCTTCCTGCCCCAGATCGAGACCGAGAGGCCGGACCGCACCGACCTCGCCAGGTGGCTGGTCTCCCCGCAGAACCCCCTGACCCACAGGGTCACGGTCAACCGCCTGTGGCAGAGGCTGTTCGGACTGGGCCTGGTCGAGACCGAGAACGACTTCGGAACCCGTGGCGATCGCCCCAGTCATCCGCAGCTGCTCGACTGGCTGGCCCTGGAATTCATCGAGGGAGGCCTGCGTTTCAAGCCCTTCCTGCGCCAGCTCGTGACCTCGGCCACCTACCGCCAGGCTTCGCGGCAGCGGGACGAGGTTCGTGACAAGGACCCGCGCAATCGCCTGGTCGCGCGGCAGAACCGCCTGCGCAACGATGCGGAGACGATCCGGGACTCGGCCCTGGTGGCCAGCGGGCTGTTGAACCGCGAGATCGGAGGCCCGCCGGTCTTTCCCCCCCAACCCCCCGGGGTGTTCGACTTCACCCAGGCCAGCAAGCCTTGGATCGAAAGCGAGGGCTCCGATCGCTTCCGTCGCTCGCTCTACACCTGGATCTGGCGCACGAGCCCCTACCCCTTCCTGAGTACGTTCGACGCTCCCCAGGCCAACAGCGCCTGCACCCGGCGCCGCAACTCGAACACGCCGCTCCAGGCCCTGACCCAGGCCAACGACCCGATGATCATCGAGATTGCCCAGGGCCTGGCCGTGCGCGCTCTGGCCATCGAAGGGGTGGACGACCGCGAGCGGCTGACGCGTGCCTTCCGCTGGTGCGTCGGAAGACGACCGACTCCGTCCGAGCTGGAACTTCTGGGCTCCTACCTGCTCGAGGAGGAAGAGGGCTTCCTGGCCCACCCCCAGGCCTGCAGCCTCGCCGCCCCGGATCCCTTGCCCGACGGCCTGTCCCCGGCCCAGGCCGCGGCCTGGACCTCGATCGCCCGCGTCCTCCTGAACACCGACGAGTTCGTGACCCGCGAATGAAGCCCGCCCAGCCTGTCGGAGCGCGGGAATCCTCGCGCCGCCACTTCCTCTCCCAGTGCGGCGTCGGCCTGGGCTCGATCGCCCTGGGCTCGCTCCTGGGCAAGGACCTGTCGGCTCAGGGAAAGAAGCTCGAGGTCCTGCACCACGCTCCCCGGGCCAAGAACGTCATCTTCCTGTTCATGGCGGGTGGACCCAGCCAGCTCGATCTGTTCGACCCCAAGCCCGAGCTCGAGCGTCTGCACGACCAGGTCGTGCCCCAGTCCTACGTCGAGGGCAAGCGCTTCGCCTTCATCCGCAAGGACGCCAAGATCATGGCCAGCCCAAGGCGCTTCTCACGCTTCGGGGAGTCGGGGGCCGACTTCTCCGAACTGGTGCCCCACATGGGCTCGGTCGCCGACGAGCTCTTGATCGTCAAGTCCATGGTCACCGACCACATCAACCACGGACCCGCCAAGCTCTTCGTCAACACGGGCTCGGGCCAGTTCGGAAGGCCGAGCATGGGGGCCTGGGTGCTCTACGGCCTGGGCACGGAGAACAACGACCTCCCCGGCTTCATCGTGCTCCAGTCCGGCCCCCGGGGACCTCGCATCGGCGCCCCGCTCTGGGGCCCGGGCTTCTTGCCCTCACGCTTCCAGGGCGTGCCCTTCCGCTCCAAGGGCGATCCGATCCTCAACCTCTCCTCGCCCCCCGGGTTCCAGCCGCAGCGGGAGCGGCGCTTCTACGACGTCGTACGTGGCCTGAACCAGGAGCGCCTCG
>JAUIEE010000351.1 GCA_030428965.1 bacterium
CCGAGCCGAACATGTCGCTGATCGACACGATCTTGTAGCCCTCGCGGTGCAACAAGAGCGCTCCGATCCCGCCTACGTTGCCCGAGCCCTGGACCAGCACACGGGTTTCGTCGGGGCGCAGCCCCAGGGTCTTCAGGGCCTCGCGGCAGGCGATCATGACCCCGCGACCGGTCGCCTCCCGGCGTCCCTTGCTCCCGCCCAGGTTGAGGGGCTTGCCCGTCACCACGCCGGTGGTCGTGCGACGCACGTGCATGGAGTAGGTGTCCATGATCCAGGCCATCGTCTGCTCGTTCGTGTTCATGTCCGGAGCGGGCACGTCACGATCGGGGCCGAGGATGTCGAGGATGCTGGCGGTGTAACGCCGCGTGATCCGCTCGAGCTCGCCCAGGGAGAGCTCGCGCGGCTCGCACACAACGCCCCCCTTGGCTCCTCCGAAGGGAATGCCCACCACCGAGCACTTCCAGGTCATCCAGGCGGCCAGGGCGCGCACCTCGTCCAGGTGCACGTCCGGGGCGAAGCGGATGCCTCCCTTGCAGGGGCCGCGCAGGAAGTTGTGCTGGACCCGATAGCCACGGAAGACCCGGGTGGACCCATCGTCCATCAGGATGGGGATGGCAACGGTGAGTTCCCGATCGGGGGTCCGTAGGACCTCACGCACTCCGGCGTCCAGACCGAGGTGGTCGGCGGCCAGCTCGAAGCGCTTGGCCATCGCCAGGAAAGGGTTGAACTCGTCCTGTTGGGTGCTGGCGGAAGCGACCGCAGTTCCGTGGGGCATCGCTTGTCTCAGCGCTTTGTTTCGGTCGGTTTTCGAAACGTCGGGGGGCGATGGATGGGGGAGAGCGCGAGACGGTCTCGTTTCGCGATTTGCGCCCCTATTCGATCCTGCGCCGGCTCCGGGGGGAACCCCGGGCGGGTGATTTCCTTCGGGGAATTCGACTTCCGGGCGCGGCCGGAGCGAACTTTCGGGGGGGCTCGGGCGTTGACCCCCTTCGTCCGGAAGAGTTCGATCCCCTGGGATGACGACCGCTCGGCATTCGGTGGGAGAGGACCGGGGTTCCCTGGGGCACCTCGTGATCCGGGCCCCCAACTGGGTCGGGGACCTGGTCATGGCGACCCCCGTGTTGGAGGCGGCCGCCACCGATCCCCGCTTCGAGCGGGTCTCGATCGTGCTGCGCGCCCACCTGCGGGAGGTTCTCGCAGACGGTCCGCTGGAACCGCTCCTGGTGCCCTTGGCCTCGCGCCGCAGCGAGATCGGCGAGCTCCGATCCCTGGCGGCCGACAGGGTCCTCCTGCTCTCCAACTCCTGGGCCGCGGCCTGGCGGTCCCTGCGGGCGGGGATCCCCGAGCGCGCCGGGGCGGTGCTCGGTGGTCGCGGGCTCCTCTTGACCCATCGGGTCGTTCCGCCCACGAGGGAAGGGCGACGGGCCCCGATCCCGACCGCCCACCTCCTGCGGGACGTCGCGGGTCTGTTCGGGATTCAGGTGCCGGGGCTCAGGCCGCGACTGCACGTGGCACCCGAGACCGTGGCCCGGGCCCGGGAGGCCCTCCTGCGCAGGGGGCTCGCTCCTTCCGAGCCCTACGTGCTCTGTTCCCCCTCGGCCGCCTTCGGCGCCGCCAAGCTCTGGCCCCCCGAGCACTTCGCGATGGCCCTGGACGGGCTGTTCGAGCGTCACGGGCTGCGGCCTTGCGTCACCGGGGGGCCGGGGGAGGAAGCCCAGATCGAGGCGGTCGTTCGTCGCTGTCGCGCGCCCGTCGTCTCCCTCTTGGAGGAGGAACGCAACCTGTCCCTGCTCAAGGCCTGGGTGCAGGGGGCCCGCCTCGTGCTCGTTCCCGACTCGGGGCCGCGCTGGGTGGCCGCTGCTTTTGGCGTGCGCTGCGTGACGGTCATGGGCCCCAACTTCCCCGAGCTCACCGGGAGTTCCCTCGAGCTGTGCGAGGTCGTGCGCCTGGAAGGGCTGGAGTGTTCCCCCTGCATGGAGCGACGCTGTCCCCTGGGGCATCACCGCTGCATGCGGGAGCTCGAGCCGCGGGCGGTGCTCGCCGCCGCGGAACGCCTCTTCGACGGCGAGCGGTCCGCGTCGTGATCCTTCCCCGCGACGGGAGTGTGCTCGTGCGCATGCCGGCCTGGGTCGGGGACTTCGTGCTCGCCGAACCTGCGCTGCGGGGCGTCCTCGACTACCTCGAACCGGGCACCCCGGTCTCCGTGTTGGGCCCGGAGCGGCTGCTGGAGCTCCTGGACCCCCGACCGGGCCTGCATCGGGTCGCCTGGCCTTCTCCCCGGCCATCCGAGCTCTCCGCCTGGCGCGGACATCGCACGGCGCTCTTGTTCACCGGCTCGTTCCGTTCCGCCTGGAGCGCGTTTCGGGCCGGGATCCCCGAGCGCGTCGGCTGGTCCCGCGACGCCCGCGGTTGGCTCCTGACCTGGTCCCTCGGCGCGCCCCTCGAGCGAGGTCGTCGGCCTGCGGGGCTGGGCCAGGTCGGTCGGGGACGGCGCTACTTGCCGCGGCCCTTCGGGGCGAGCTGCGTCGAGCTCGTCGCCTCCGTCGGCGTGCCCGTGGGCGAGCCACGGCCGCGAATCACGCCGTCCCCCCAAGCACGAGAGGTCGTGGGGGAGCTCCTGGGCGCCGCCGGGCTCGAGCCCGCTGCGGGCTACTTCGTGGTCAACGTCGGCTCGCGGCCTGGATCCGCCAAGGGGATGCAGGCCGGGCTCTGGAAAGAGATCCTCGACGCCCTCGGTCGGGCCGGTCACGGGCCCTTCGTCGTGGTGGGGGGGCCCGGGGAGGAGGACGTGGCCCAGGCCCTGGGCTCCAGCGGATGCACGGCGGACCTGCGCTTCCTGGGGACGACCCTGGGCCTGGGGCAGCTGGCCGCCTTGGCCCAGGGGGCCCGCGCCTTCCTGACGACCGACAGCGGGCCCCGGCACGTGGCCAACGCGGTCGGCGCCAGGGTGCTCACCTGGTACGGTCCCACCGATCCGCGCCACACGGCCGAACACCTGGAGCTCACCGCAGGTCTGCGCAGGCCGGTCGCCTGCGGGCCCTGCCACCTGGAGCGCTGTCCGCTCCCGGGTGAGGCGAAGCACGCTTGCTTCGGCCGCATTCCCGTGGGGGAGGCCGTCGAACGGCTGGCGGAGCTGCTATCGAGAGAACCCGGGACGCCGCTACCATGCCCCCCTTCACGACCCCGAACCTGAGCCGGACCATGACCCCCAAGACCCGAGTCGAGAGCGAGTTCCCCGCAGACGTGCCCCATGAACCCGAGCTCTTGAGCTGTGAGCGCGAGGGGGATCTGGTCTGGCTGACGATCCAGCGACCCGAGGTGATGAACTGCCTCTCCTTTCCGACCCTGCGGCGCTTCCGCACGCTGCTGGAGGAGCTGCGGGAGGATCTGTCCATTCGCTGCATTCTCATCCGCGGGGCCGGCGAGCGTGCCTTCTGCGCCGGGGCCGACCTGAAGGAACGTCGCACGATGCCGGACGAACGCGTGCCCCTCTTCGTGCGCAACATCCGGGCTCTGATGGACGACGTCGAATCGATGCCCCAGCCGACCGTGGCGGTCATCAACGGCTTCGCCTTCGGCGGAGGCACGGAGCTGGCCCTGTCCTGCGACCTGCGGGTGGCCGACCCTTCGGCCAAGCTGGGGTTGACCGAGGCTTCCCTCGCGATCATCCCCGGTGCGGGGGGAACCCAGCGGCTGCCGCGTCTGATCGGCAAGGCGCGCGCCAAGGACCTGATCCTCACGGCCCGCCGGGTCGATGCCGGCGAAGCCGAGGCCATCGGTTTGGTCAACCGGGTGGCGGTCGAGGGAGAGCTGATCGAGTGCGCCCTGGAGGTGGCCCGGGCCATCGCGGCCAACGGCCCCATCGCGGTACGGGCCTGCAAGGACGCGATCGATCGCGGCTTCGATCTCCCCATGGAGGAAGGGCTCGAGCACGAGGCGCGCTGCTACGAACGTGTGCTCGGCACCGAGGACCGACTCGAGGCCCTCGCCGCCTTCGCGGAGAAGCGCAAGCCGAACTACCGGGGCGTCTGAGCGTCTCCCTCGTCTTCCAGCTCGACGCCGAGCCCGGCCACGATGCGGTTGGCGTAGGCGTAGTAGGCCGTCGTTTCAGCGATGGCGAGGATGGCCGCGTCGGCGAATCCCAGGCGACGCAGGCCGGTCACGTCCTCGGGCACCATCTCGGCCGGGGAGCGCGTGAGCTTGTCGGCGTAGCTCAGCATGGCCACGTGCCGCGCCTCGAGCCCCGCGCTCCGATAGTCGTCCACGATACGACCGACCTGGGCGTTGTCCCCCAGCAGCCGGCGCAGACCGCGCCGGTGATGGGTGATTCAGTAGCCGCAGTCGTTGGCCCGGCTCACGACGATCGCGATCATCTCCCGCTCGCTGTGCGAGAGCTCGGGGGTCCCGGACATCGCGGCGCGGTAGACCGCCCAGTGGGCCTCCAGGCCCCGCGGGTGAAGCGAGTGAATCGCGAGGACATGGTCGAGCCGACCCGAGCTCCGGTCCCGGTATCGCTCGTAGAGCTGGGCCAGCTTGCCCCGGGCCTCGGCCGCGGGGATGGTGCGAATCCAGGCCATCGGGCTACTCGATGATCTCGAGCAGCTCCACGTCGAAGATCAGGGTGGCGCGGGCCGGGATGCGCGGCGGACGTCCGCGCTCGCCGTAGGCCAGCGGGTAGGGAATGATCAGCTTGCGCTTGCCGCCGACCCTCATCGAGCCGACTCCCTCCGTCCAACCGCGGATGACACCGTTGAGCGGGAAGACGGCCGGCTCGCCGCGCTGGACGGAGCTGTCGAACTGGGTCCCGTCGAGCAGCCAGCCGCTGTAGTGGACCCTGACGCGCGTGCTCGAAGAAGGGGGGACGTCGCCGGTGCCCTCGCGGATCTCGTAGAAGGACAGGCCCGACGGCAGCACCGTCGGCTCGCCCTCGACGGGATCCCCCGCCATCCGGAAGGGCGGGTGTTCGTTCGAGACGCTCACCTGGCCCAGGGCCGGGTCCACGGTCACCGTGTAGTTGGCCTGGGGCGAGGACAGCTCGACCTCGAACTCCCAGGGGTCGCTGGCGGTCATGCGGGCCGAGGAGGCCAGGGCGCCGGTGGCCGCCTCCGCCAGCTCGACGGCCGCACCCAGGCTGGCGCTGGCCGTGGAGAGCTTCCGGTGGATTTCGGCCGGGGACGGGGGGAAGTTCTCGTAGTCCGTCTGCCGCAGGCGGGGAGCCATGGCCGCGGCCGGGATCAGGAACAGCCCGCCCAGGGTCATCAGGGCAAGGGGAGTGCGCATGGGATCGATTTCCTGTGGGACAAGGGGGGGGAGGCCGTGTCGGGCCTCGGAGCTGAAGGGGATACAGCCTGTCCGGGGCCGGGGCAAGGGCCTCGGATGGGGGTCAGAGGCCCTTTCCAGGGGGGCTCCGCGGAACCCCGGGGTCATCTCCCGGCTCAAGGGGGCAGGGTCC
>JAUIEE010000352.1 GCA_030428965.1 bacterium
ATCGTGGACCTGACCGTGAACCTCAAGCGCGAGGCCACGGTGGAGGAGATCAACGCGGCCTTCAAGAAGGCTGCCGCAGGTCCGCTCAAGGGAATCCTCGAGTACTCCGAGGATCCCCTGGTTTCCTCCGACATCGTCGGCAACCCGGCCAGCTCCATCTTCGACGCGAAGTCGACCATGGTGCTGGACAACGGCTTCGTCAAGGTCATGAGCTGGTACGACAACGAGTGGGGCTACTCCTCGCGCGTGGTGGAGCTCATGAAGTTCGCCCACGAGCTCTCGTAAGCCGAAGCCATGAAGCTCGACACGCGGGGCCTGGACTCCCTCGAGGTGCGAGGCAAGCGCGTCCTCGTGCGGGTGGACTTCAACGTTCCCCTGGACGACGCCGGCGCGATCACCGACGACACTCGCATTCGCTCGGCGCTGCCCACGATCCAGGAGATCCTGGATCGTGGGGGCCTGCCCGTGCTGCTCAGTCACCTGGGGCGCCCGAAGGGCGTCGACGACCGTCTGCGGCTCGATCCTGTGGCCAAGCGCCTGGAGGAGCTGCTCGGACGGCCGGTGACCAAGCTCGACGAGTCCATCGGTGAAGCGGTCGAGGCCGCGGTTCGCGCAGCGGCCCCCGGCAGCGTGGTGTTGCTCGAGAACGTGCGCTTCCACCCGGGGGAAACCAAGGGGGACGAAGCTCTGGCCCAGGCCTTCGCCCGTCTCGGTGACGAGTTCGTGAACGACGCCTTCGGGACGTCCCACCGCGACCACGCCTCGGTCTGTGGCGTGGCGCGCTTGCTGCCTTCGGCCGCCGGTCGCTTGCTCGAACGAGAGATCGTGGCCTTTCGCCGCGTGCTGGAGGATCCCGCCCGCCCCCTGGTGGCCGTGCTGGGAGGGGCCAAGGTCTCCGACAAGCTGACCGTGATCGAGAACCTGCTCGAGCGCGTGGACTCGATCCTGGTCGGGGGCGGCATGGCCTACACCTTCCTGGCCGCCCAGGGCATCCCCGTGGGGCGCTCCCTGGTCCAGGAGGATCAGATCGAAGCGGTCCGCAAGAACCTCGAGCGCTCCCGCGCCGGAGGAGCGGAGATCCTGTTGCCCGTCGATCACGTCGTGGCGAAGGAGTTCGCGGCCGATGCCGAGCCGATCGAGACCGAGGTGATCCCGGAGGGAACCATGGGGCTGGACATCGGAGCGCGGACCCGGGAACGCTATGCCGAGGTCATCGCGAAGGCCAAGACCGTGGTCTGGAACGGTCCCATGGGAGTCTTCGAGTGGGAGTCGTTCCGTGCGGGGACTTCCGCCGTCGGGCGGGCGGTGGCCCAGACCGCGGGCTTCTCCGTGGTCGGGGGCGGCGACTCTGTCGCGGCGATCGAGCTCCTGGGGCTGGGATCGGCCATCGATCACATCTCCACCGGGGGGGGAGCCTCCCTGGAGCTCCTGGAGGGACGCCTCCTGCCGGGGATCGAGGTTCTGCTGGCCTAGGGATCGGGGCGAAAACAAAAAAAGGGCGCCGGCCCTCGGGTCGCGCTCTCGTCGCTCCTACAATTCCGCCCAGATGGCCGCCCGCACATCCAAGGGCTCGGGTGTCCTCGCCCAAGGGGACGCGACCCAGTTGAAGCCCAAACCGATCCGCATCGCACCTTCCTTGCTTTCGTGCGACTTCGCGCGCATCGCCGAAGAGGTCCAGCGGGTCGAACGTTGCGGGGCCGACTGGCACCACGTCGACGTGATGGACGGGCACTTCGTCCCCAACCTCACGATCGGACCTCCCGTCGTGGCCAAGATTCACGAGGCGGCCCAGCTGCCCCTCGACGTGCACCTGATGATCACGGATCCGATCCGCTACGCGGAGCCCTTCCGCCAGGCCGGCGCCCAGGTGCTCACGTTTCACGCGGAGGTGACGGAGGACCACGCCGGGCTGCAAGCCGTCATCGACGCCTTCCGGGCCGCCGGCGTGCCCGAGGTGGGCGTGGCCCTGAACCCGGATACTCCGGTGCAACGCATCGAGTCCATCCTCGACCAGGTCGATCTGGTGCTCGTGATGAGCGTCTTTCCTGGCTTTGGAGGGCAGTCGTTCATGCCCGAGGTCCTTCCCAAGGTCGAGTGGTTGCGGGATCGCGGCTACCGGGGTTGGATCGAGATGGACGGCGGTTTGAACCAGGACACTCTCCCGCGCTGTGCCGCGGCGGGAGCGAACGCGCTGGTGGCCGGCTCGGCCATCTTCGGCGCCCAGGACATGCAGCAGACGATTTCCGCTTTCCGAGCCAAGGCCGAGGCTGCCAAGCCGATAGGAGACTGAGGGGTCGTGGGCGACGAGAAGACCTCAGGGAAGAACGCCTTGGCGGAGGAAAAGAAAGGCAAGAAAGAGCCGAAGAAGCCCCAGAAGGAGCCGCGTTCCAAGAAGAAGGCGGCCTCGAAGGACTCCGACGGCTCGAAGGAGACGGACGGAGAGGTCGAGCCCAAGAAGGAGGGCCGTCTCTCTCGCTTCCGGTTCTCGAAGAAGAAGGACATGCCCGGTGGCCTGTGGCTCAAGTGCGAGTCCTGCGCCGAGGTCATCTTCCGCAAGGAGCTCGAAGAGAAGGGTCGCGTCTGCCCCGCCTGCGGATTCCATTTTACGGTCCCCGGCGCCGAGCGGGTCGCCATGCTGCTGGATGAGGGGACCTGGAAGGAGGACTTCGATCAGCTCGAAGCTCTCGATCGACTGAACTTCCAGGATGCGCGCCCCTACGCCGAAAAGCTCGAGCGAACCGTGCAGCGCACCGGTCAGAAGGAAGCTCTCATCTGCGGCACCGGTCAAGTGCACGGACGCAAGGTGGTCCTGGCCGTCCTCGACTTCGGCTTCATGGGCGGTTCCATGGGCGAGGTCGTGGGCGAGAAGGTGGCCCTATCCTGCGAGGTCGCGAGCAAGCAGGGTCTTCCCCTGGTGATCTTCACCAGTTCGGGCGGGGCTCGGATGCACGAGGGCGTTCTCTCGCTGATGCAGATGGCCAAGACCTGCGCCGCCCTGCAGGCTTTTCACGAGGGCGGCGGTTTCTCGATCTGCGTGATGACCCATCCGACCACAGGTGGGGTGACCGCCTCCTTCGCCTCGGTCACCGACATCGTGCTGGCCGAGCCGGGGGCCCTCATCGGTTTCGCCGGACCCCGCGTGATCGCCACCACGCTGAAGCAGGAGCTCCCGCCGGGTTTCCAGCGCGCTGAATTCCTGAAGGAGCGGGGAATGATCGACGAGATCGTCAGCCGCACGGATCTGCCGGGCACCATCGCTCGCCTGATCGACTACGCCTCTGGCCCCAGGGTCAGCCCCGACCGTCCGCCGATCGAGCGTCGATCCGGCGATCGACGGGGGTAGCCTATACTGCCCAGGTATGGCGGAGAGTCGTCCCGGCAAGAAGCGTCGCAAGGTCACGACGAAGAGCCTCCTGAAGATGAAGCAGGAGGGGCAGAAGATCACTGCCCTCACGGCCTACGACTACCTGATGGGCGCCCTCCTGGACGAGGCGGGCATCGACGTGATCCTGGTGGGGGACTCGGCCGCCATGATCATCCAGGGCAAGGACACCACCGTCAGCGTGACCATGGAGCAGATGCTCTACCACGCCAAGGTTGTCTCCAGCGGTGTCCGCCGGGCCTTGGTCGTGGCCGACATGCCCTTCATGTCCTACCAGGTCAATCCGGACGAGGCTTTGCGCAACGCGGGCCAGATGGTCAAGGAGTCCCACGTCGAGGCCGTCAAGCTCGAAGGTGGTGAGTCTCTGTGTCCGACGATCGAACGTATCGTCGACGTGGGCTTGCCCGTCATGGGGCACCTGGGCCTGACGCCCCAGTCGATCCACAAGTTCGGGACCTATCAGGTGCGCGCCACCGATCCCGAGGAAGCGCAGAAGCTCGAGCGCGACGCGGTGGCCCTGGAACAAGCGGGGGTCTTCGCGATCGTGATCGAGAAGGTGCCCGCATCCCTCGCGAGGCGGATCTCGGAGCGGGTCGAGATCCCCATCATCGGCATCGGTGCGGGCGCGGGCTGCGACGGGCAGATCCTCGTGACCCACGACATGCTGGGCATCTACACGCGCTTCAAGCCCCGCTTCGTGCGTCGCTACGCGCAGCTGGCGGACTTCATGAAGGACGCCTTCGAGCGCTACGCCAAGGACGTTCGCTCGGGGGACTTTCCTTCGGACGACGAATCCTACTGACGTCGGACCAGCGTCGTGCTCGCCTGGTCCGTGGGCCACAGCACGATCTCGCCGATGTTCACGTGGGCCGGCCGGGTGACGGCCCAAAGAACGGCGTCGGCCACGTCGTCCGGCTGGAGCGCTTGCAATCCCTCGTACACCCCGCGCGCACGCTCTTCGTCCCCGCGGAAACGAACCAGACTGAACTCCGTCTCGACGATGCCGGGGTCCACGGTGGTGATGCGCACTCGGTTTCCGAAGGCGTCGATGCGCAGGGCCTCGTAGATGGCCTTGACCGCGTGCTTGCTGGCGCAGTAGACGTTGCCACCGGGATAAACCTGCCTCCCGGCCACGCTGCCGATCAGGACGAGGTCTCCGCTCTTCTTCGCGATCATGGCGGGCAGGGTCGCGCGGATCGTGCTGAGCAGGCCCTTGACGTTCGTGTCGAGCATCGCGGACCAGTCTTCGATCGAACCCTCCTGGATGGAGTCGAGCCCCCGTCCCAGGCCCGCGTTGGCCACCACGATGTCGAAGCTCTCCTGGCCCAGGGCCGCCTGGACCGCGGAGGGGTCACGGACATCCAGGGCGAGGGGGCGGGCTCCCGAGAGCTCCGAGGCAAGCTCCTCGAGCCGCTCCAGGCGTCGCGCGGCGATCACGAGCTCGGCCCCCTGGTGATGGAGCTGGGTCGCGATGGCCCTGCCGATGCCCGACGATGCGCCCGTGACCAGGGCGTGCTTGCCCGAGAGATCTGCATACGGTTTTTGCATGGCGGCAGGGTAGCATCCTCTGCCTCCCCTCCTTCCCTCCAGCCCACTCGGAGTCCCCTGTCGTGGTCGAAATTCAGTTGAGCTACGAGGGCGAGCTGCGTTGCCTCGCCCAGCACATGCCCTCGGGTCGAGAGATCTCGACCGACGCTCCGGTGGACAATCACGGCCGCGGCGAGTCCTTCTCTCCGACCGATCTCCTGGCGACCTCCCTGGGCGCTTGCATGCTGACGATCATGGCTATCGCCGGGGAGAAACACGGCTGGGACCTGGGGGGTGCGCGGGCGCGCGTGGAGAAGCACATGGTGGCGGACCCGGCGCGGCGGGTCGGTCGCCTGGACGTGGAGATTCACGTACCCCATTCGCTGGACTCCAAGGCCCAGCGCATTCTGGAGCGGGCCGCGCACTCGTGTCCCGTCCACCGCAGCCTGCATCCGGACGTGGACGTGGCCCTGTCGTTGCGCTTCGGGGACTGAGGAGCCCATGGGTCTCGGCGGAAAGCCGCGCTGGGT
>JAUIEE010000353.1 GCA_030428965.1 bacterium
GCGCAGCAAACTGCTGCGTCGGCTGGTCTTCGTTTCCTTCCTCCCGTTCCTCTACTTCGGCTGGGTCTTCTTCGTCATCGGTCGCATCACCGACCCCGGAGCCGATCCCAATGCGCCCTTCTACGAGCTCGCGCGCGAGATCTTCGGTCGGCAGCTGATCAACCAGTTGCATGCCGATCCAACCGCCATCCGCAGCGCCGTCTGGGCCACGGTCTTCGCCACCTTCGGGACCTTCTTCCAGATGCTGATGGCCGGTCTCGTGGCCGCGATCGTGGGTCCGCCCCTGATCGCCAACGACCTGCGCTCGCGGGCCTTCTTGATCTACTTCTCGAGGCCCGTCTCCAGGCTGGACTACGTGATCGGCAAGGCGGGGGTCGTCGTCGGGCTCCTGGCCTGCGTCACCCTGCTGCCGTCCTTGTTCCTGTACCTGCTCTCGATTCTCTTCTCGCCGTCGCTGGAGACCTTGGTCCAGACGGCACCGGTTGCCGGGACCGTGGTCCTGGCCTCGCTGGGCGCGATCATCCCCGCCGCCCTGGTGCTCTTGGTGCTGTCCTCCCTGACACGCCAGCCACGCTTCGCGACGGCCGCCTGGTTCGTCACCTGCCTGTTCGGGCCCTTGGCGCACCTCGTTCTGCAGGAAACGCGCGGGCTGAGGGACAACGGCTGGACCTTCCTCCTGTCCCTGCCTCACACGGTGCGCAACTTTCAGCTGGGCCTGTACGACGTCTCGAGCAAGGTCGAGCACCTGGCCGTCGATTCCGGAATGCGGAAGCTGGCGGACGGACTCGACCCCGAGGGCAGCCCGTGGAGAGCAGCCATCTGGCTGTTCGGGCTCTCGGTGGCCTGTGTCCTGATCCTCTTGCGGCGGGTGGACGCACCGACGCGCGTCTGATGAACGCCCTGCTCGATTGCCAGGCCGTGACCAAGCTCTACGGGGTCGTCATCGGCGTGAACGACCTCACCCTGACCCTGGAGCCGGGAGTGCACGGTCTGCTGGGGCCCAACGGCGCGGGCAAGTCCACCTTGATCAAGCTGATCACCGGGCAGCTCTTGCCCACGGCCGGCGAGATCCGCGTGCTGGGGGAGAACCCCTGGAACAACCCGAGGCTGCTCGGACGCATCGGCTACTGCCCGGAGCACGACGCCTTCTGGAAGTTCCTGACGGGCTACCAGTTCGTGCACACCCTGGCCCAGCTCTCGGGACTGGGACGTGGTCCCGCGCGTGAGGCCACCCTGTCCGCCCTCGAGCGGGTCGGAGCCCTGGGCTTCAAGGACAAGCCCATGTCCACCTACTCCAAGGGCATGCGCCAGCGCACGAAGCTGGCCCAGTCCCTGGTTCACGATCCCGATCTCCTGGTCCTGGACGAGCCCCTTTCCGGTACCGACCCTGTGGGGCGGCACGAGCTCATGGATCTGATCGGAGAGCTGGGGGCCGAGGGCAAGAGCGTGCTCGTTTCCAGCCACGTCATGCACGAAGTGCAGGCCATGACCCAGCGCTTCCTCCTGATCTACGGCGGGCGCGTCCTGGCCGCCGGCGACGTGCAGGAGATCCGGCGCCTCTTGTACGAGATTCCGCACCGCATTCGCGTGGCCTGCGATCGGCCGGGGGAGCTGGCCCGGCACCTGGCCGGCGGAGATGGGGTCGATGGCGTTCAAACCGACGCCGAACGCGGAGAGCTGTGGATCACGACCCGTGAGCCGCGGCAACTGTTCGCGGCTCTTCCGCGCCTGGCTGCACAGACCGGGGTCGCCCTACGCGAGCTGGGCTCGGAGGACGAGAGCCTGGACGCCGTGTTCGAATACCTGGTGGGGGACGGCATTTGAGAGCGCTCTTCGTACTCAGCCTGCGCCAGATGGTGGGTGGCAAGAAGATCTGGATCGTGGCGCTGTTCTTGAGCTTGCCGCTGCTCCTGCTCGGAGGCGTGCTCGCCTCGGGCGGCTTCGACTTCCCCGAGGAGGAGGGGGTTGACATCGAAGGAATGGCCATGTCGGCCTTCCTGTACCTGATGTACCCCCAGAGCCTGTGCATCCTGGCCTGTCTGCTCTACGGGGCCTCGCTCCTGGCCGGTGAGATCGAGGACAAGACCCTCGTCTACCTCTTCGCCCGGCGCATGCCGCGCTGGAAGGTCCTCCTGGGCAAGTACCTGGCGACGACGGCCGTGCTCGCCGGGATGACCCTGACGAGCATGAGCCTCGCCTACGTCCTGTGCGGGCGTCCGATGGGGAGCAAGATGTGGCTGGCCGTCTCGGCCTCGACCGCCACCGCCTGCTTCACCTACACGGCCGTCTTCTGCCTCCTGGGGCTCCTGGTTCCGCGCCGGGCCATTCCCGTCGGGCTGATCTACGCCGTGGCCGTCGAGGGCTTCCTGTCGGTCGTGCCGGCGGTGGTGAACGAGCTGACCACGAGCTACTACCTGCGCTCCATGGCCTGGCAGGTCGCCGGCGTGGAGCTGCCGGCGAAGATCTCCGAGGACTTCCGCCGGGAAGCCCAGCCGTTCCTGGCCGGGGCGGGGGGCTCCGCGGTCTTCTGGGTGCCGGCGCTCTTTGCCCTGGGAGCCCTGGGGGTCTCCGCCTGGGTGATCCACCGCCGCCAGTGGCCCCTGACGGAAGGGGTCTGAGTCCGGGCTACTTCGAGAGGACCCAGCCGAGCAGCTTGCCGAAGGTCGGCGTCTGCCCCTGGGAGAGCACCCCGACGCGGAAGATCTTCCCGCTGGCCCAGAGCAGCGCCGCGGTCGTGACCAGGCACATGACGATGGCCGACAGGAGCTCCCAGGCCGGCGGGCCCGGCGGAGCGAGCAGCCGGAAGAGGAAGATCATGGGCGTGGCCGTGGGGAAGTAGGTCAGGCCGACGGCCAGGTTCCCGTTGGGGCTCTCCACGATCGCGCTCAGGGCGAAGAGCGGGATCATCAGGATGATCATGGCGGGCATCATCAGGCTCTGGGCGTCCCGCAGCTCGGAACAGGCCGAGCCCAAGGCGCCGAACAGCGAGCCGTACATCAAGAGAGCGAAGACCATCATGAGCACGAACCACAGGTAGGTCGCCGCGGGAACGAAGTGGGCCACGTCCCAGTGGTGGGTGGCCCAGAAGATGCCGCCGAGGTAGAGCGCCGCGAGGGTCAGGGAGATCGCGACGCTGCCCAGGAGCTTCCCTAGCATCAGCTGGAAGGGAGTCACCGAGGACACGAGCACCTCGGAGATGCGCTGCATCTTCTCCTCCAGCACCTGGTTCATCAGCTGGGGCGCCGTGGTCATGACGAGCATGAACAGCAGCATCATGCCGGCGAAGGGAATGATGAAGGTGCGGACGTCGTTGTCCTCCTCGGCTTCGTCCACGGTTCCGTCTTCCCGGGCCTCGAGCAGCCCCCAGGTAGACAGATCGACCCTACGCACGAGCCGCTCGGCCAGCTCGCGGTCCATGTCGGCAGCAGCGAAACGGCGTCGGCGAATCTCCTCGTTGACGACCTCCTCGAGCCAGTTCGGCAGCTCGGTGAAGGTGGGCTCCTCCGTGTGGTAGGCCAGGGGACGCTCCGAGACCTCGTCTTCGATCAGGGTCGGGTCGAGCAGCAAGAAGCCCTGCAGCTCTCCCGCACGCACCTGATCGGACAGCACGACGTCGGCGCGCTCGTCGCCTCCGATGTGGCGCTCCAGGATGAACTCGGGGCGCAGCTGCTCCCGCTGGCCGTCCTCGCCTGCTTGCCAGATCCCGCGCTCGTTGCGCTCCTGGGCCGCGGCCTCGAGGACCGGCCACAGCTCGCCGCCGGGATCGTAGATGGCGCAGTGGCGCTCGGAGAGGTCGACCTGATCTTCCACCAGCAGCTGGAACAGGATTCCCCCGCCCATCAGGAGCGGCATGCCGAACAGCCCGATCAGGAAGGCCTTGGAGCGCACGGCCTGGAAGTACTCGGCCTTGGCGATGGACAGCACCTTGCGCATCAGGCCACCTCCTCTTCTTCCTGCGCCGCTTCCGGCCCGGCGATGCGGATGAAGATGTCGTGCAGGGTGGGACGCGTCTCTTCGAAGTGCCGCACCCGGGTCCTCTGGGCCAGGGCCTGGAGGATCTCCTGGGGGTCGCCGTGGGTGCGCAATTCCTGGTAGCGCCCGAGATCGAGCACCTGGTCCACTCCGGGCAGGTCCTTCAGGACCTGGACCCCGCCGTCCGTTCGCACGCGCAGCGTGTCCTGGCCGTAGCGCTCGTGGATCTTCTCCATGTTCCCGTCGAGGACCTTGTCGCCGCGGAAGATCATGATCACGTTGTCGCACAGCTGCTCGGCCACGGTCATGTCGTGGGTCGAGAAGATGATCGTCGCACCCTCCGCCACCAGCTCGAGGATCGCTCCGCGTAGGACCTCGAGGTTGACGGGGTCCAGCCCGGAGAACGGTTCGTCGAGGATGATCAGCTCCGGCTTGGAAATCACCGTGGAGATGAACTGGATCTTCTGGCTCATCCCCTTGGAGAGCGCCTCGACGGTGGCGTCGCGCCACTCCGTCAGCTCGAGACGCTCGAGCCAGCGATCGGTCTCCCGACGGGCCTCGCCGGCGGGCATGCCCTTGAGGGCCGCGTAGTAGGCCAACAGGCGCCGCACGGTCATCTTCTTGTAGAGCCCGCGCTCCTCGGGGAGGTAGCCGATACGATCGTTGGCCGCCCGCGTTCCCGTTTCCCCCAGCACCTCCAGCTCTCCCGAATCGGGGGCCAGGATGTGCAGGATCATGCGGATCGTGGTGGTCTTTCCCGATCCGTTGGGACCGATGAACCCGTAGAGCGACCCGCGCGGGACCTCCAGGCTCAGGCTGCTGACGGCGGTGTGGGTACCGAAACGCTTGGTAACGGAGTCGAGGCGGACGGCTGTCTTGGGCAAGAGCTCATCCTCGGAAACGGGGGGGTGGGGTGAACGTGGGGCCAAGCACTACGCGGTTCCGCGCAATCATTCGCAAGAGGGCTTTGTTTTTGATGCTGCGTTGGATTCAGCCTGGAACCTGGACCCACAGCTTCCACCCGAACTTGTCTTCCCTGACGCGCTCGCACGTCTTCGCAAGCCCTTGACCGAGCGCAATCTCGGTAAACTCTGGACGGAACGCGGCCCTCGCCAGCGGCTCACCGGGGGTACGGTCTACCGAAAGAGATACAGAGCGCCTCCGCCGTAGGTCGCCGTCGACCCCGGCCGGGGCGCTCGGAAAGGAGCCGCGACGATCACGTCCCCGTAGTCGTTGCCCACGACGCTGCGACCGAAACCGTCTCCCAGGGACTGGGCGCTGGGAGCACCGTTCCCATCGGGCGCTGCGAACAGGTCCGCGCGCAGAAGCTCGTTGCCGGTGATGCGAAAGACCTCGACCGAGCCCTGGGGGCCGCCCCAGTGCTCCGGTTGCCCGACGATCAGGTACCCGCCGGCGATGTCCAGCGAGTACCCGAAACGGCCGCTTTCCCGGGGGACGGAA
>JAUIEE010000354.1 GCA_030428965.1 bacterium
TCCGGATCGCCGTCGCCATCGACGTCCCTCCAGCTCGCGAAGTGCGGTCGAGCGATGGTGCCCAACCCTGCTTCGAGGGTCACATCGACGAAGCTCCCGGCTCCGTCGTTGCGCAACAGATGCCCCACGTCCCCCAGGACGAAGAGGTCATCGAGCGCGTCTCCATCGTAATCGACCCAGTGCATCCCGAGCCCGGTCGGTGTGCGCTGCGCCGGTTCTTGGGCGGTCAGGAACGGGGAGATTCCGAGCACGAGAGAGGCCCAGGACAGTCCTCTCACCCAGTTTGCTGTTGTCATGATGGTTGCTCCGTAGCGGTTGGCGAGTCCCAATGGGAGTGCCCTCGCAAAAGGAGCTCGGAAGGCCTCAAAAAAAACAGCCGTCTTCTTGTCCTCTCGGCGACAATCAGGGTCGAAGCCCTATGCAAGAGATCCCCCCCGGCGATGTGACACGGCTCCTGAGACGGACCGCCCAAGGTGAGAACGAGGCCGCGGAGCGCCTCTACGAGCTCCTGTACGACCACCTGCGTGAGATGGCGGCGGCCCAGCGAGCCCGGCGCGGCGCGGGGGACACGTTGCAGCCGACGGCGCTCGTCAACGAAGCCTGGATTCGCCTGGCCCAGAACGGGAACGGCGAATGGCGCGACCGCGAACACTTCCTGGCGGTCTCGGCTCGGGCCATGCGGTTCGTGCTCGTGGACCACGCGCGACGCAGCCAGGCCCTGAAGCGCAAGCCCACGGCCCGACGTGGACGGCTCGAGGAGGCCCTCGTGCAGTTCGAGGGTCGTGCCCTGGACCTGCTCGCCCTAGAGGAGGGCCTCGAGCGTTTGACCGAGCACGACGAGCGCCAGGCGCGCGTGGTCGAGCTGCGCTTCTTCGGGGGCATGACCTACGAGGAGGCGGGCCAGGTGCTCGGGATCTCGCGCGCCACCGCGGAGCGAGCCTGGTACGTTGCGCGGGCCTTCCTGCGCGAACACCTCGACAGATGATCTCGGACTGGGAACGCATCGGGCCCCTGCTCGATGAGCTGCTGGAGCAGCCCGCCGAGCAGCGCGAGGCCTGGCTGCAGGGTCGGTGCAGCTCCGACGAAGCTCTCGGCCGGGAGGTCTGGCGCCATTACGAAAGGGCCATGCAGGAGGACGGCTTCCTCGAGTCCCCCCTCACCACGCCCGATTCCAAGAGCGCACGCCGGCCCGGCGAACACATCGGCCCCTACGCCCTGGTGCGAGAGCTCGGCGCCGGGGGGATGGGCATCGTCTGGCTGGCGGAGCGCGTGGACGGGAACTTCCGACGCCAGGTCGCCATCAAGGTCGTCAAGCGGGGCATGGACACCGAGGCCGTCCTGCGGCGGTTTCGCACGGAGATGCAGGTCCAGGCCAACCTCGATCACCCCCACGTGGCGCGCCTGATCGATGGCGGTGTCACCGAGGAAGGGTTGCCGTTTCTCGTGCTGGAGTACGTAGCTGGCCGGCCGATCGACGTGTACTGCGACGAGGAAGGCCTGGGCCTGGAACAGCGCCTGCGCCTGTTCGTCGACGTTTGCCGGGCCGTGGACTACGCCCACGGTCGCGGCGTCATCCACCGCGATCTCAAACCCGGCAATGTCTTGGTCGACGGAGAAAGGAACCCGAAGCTGCTCGACTTCGGGATCGCGAAGGTCATCGAAGGAGGGGAGGACTTCGACACGCTGGCGCTGACTCGAACGGGCGAGCGTCTCTTGAGCCCGCGCTATGCGAGCCCCGAACAGGTTCGCGGGGAGGTCGTCGGACCGTCGACGGACGTCTATTCCCTGGGGGTGTTGCTCTACCGGATCTTGACTGGAGGGCTACCCCACGACGCCCCCACCACCTCCTTGCGCGAGCTCGAGGACAGGATCTGCGACCAGGAGCCCGCGCTTCCCAGCCGAAGCGCGAGTCGGGGGCCGGACGCCATCGAGCCTGCGAGGCTGCGCGGAGACCTGGATACCCTCACCCTGGTGGCGCTCCACAAAGACCCCGCCCGTCGCTACGCGAGCCCGGCTGCCCTGGCGACGGACGTCGAGCGCTTCCTTGCGGGCAAGCCCATCCTGGCCCGGGCCGATTCCATCCCCTACCGGGTGTCTCGCTTCGTGCGTCGCCACCGCCCCCTGGTCGCCTCCACCCTGGCCGCGTTCGCCCTGCTCACGACCGCGCTCGCCGGGGCCTTGCTCTTCTACTTCGAAGCCGCTTCCTCCGCCGACCGCCTGCGCTGGACTTCGTACACCGCGAGCCTGGCGGCGGCGGAAGCCGCGATTCGCGACAATCGGATCGGGGCCGCCCGGCGACAGCTCGCCTCCGCTCCCGAGGAGCTGCGCAACTGGGAGTGGTTCCATCTCCAGGAAAGGGCCGATCGAGGACAGGTGCTTTTCGACATCCACGACGAACTGTGGGGAGCGACCCTGAGCGGACCGGACGCCCTTCTGGTCACGGGCCGGGAGCAGGGGGCCTATCGCCTCGATCTCGAGTCTGGAGAGCAGACGAGCTTGTCGGTGGTCGCCGAAGCCACCCGCGTGACCGTATCGAACGATGGCGCCTGGGCCGCCTTCCTGTCCGAAGTCCAGGGCCTGTCCCTGTGGGACCTCGAGAAAAAGCGAGAGACCTTCGTCGACGGACGCCTTCAGCGAGGGCTGTTCCTCTCGGACGGACGATTCCTGGGCGCGGCGCAAGACGCGGGAATGGCCCTGGTCGATCCCGCGGACGGCTCGGTTGTCGACGTGCCTCACCAGCTGGGCAACATCAGAGCCCTGGACTACTGCCGCGAACGGGAGCTGCTCGTGGTCGGGACCTGGGAGGAAGAGGCCTGGATCCTCGATGGCGGGACCCTCGAACCGCGGACCGCGCTCCGAGGGCACGAAGGCTCCATCGAAGCGGTCGCCTTCTCCGCGGATGGTGCGCTCGTGGCGAGCGGAGGACTCGACGGAACGGTTCGCATCTGGGATACCGACGACGGAAGCCAGCTCCGCCAGAGCTCTCCAGGCGGGTTCGTCACCTGCCTCGCCTTCCTCCCCACGGGAGAGCTCCTGGCCAGCGGAACGGGGGACGGCGTCCTGTGGCTCCTGGACTCGCGGGGAACCTGGGTTCCTTGGCGCGGTCACGCGGCCAGGGTTCGCGACCTCGTGGTGGACGAGCCCAGGGGCCTGGTCTACTCGACCTCCTTCGACGGAACCGTGCGCGCCTGGACCTTCGATACACGGGACCTTCCGACCTTCGAAAGCACCGTGTTCATGCAGGCCCTGGCCTGGAAGCCCGATGCGCGCCAGTTCGCGGCCGGGGGAATGGACGGTGCGATTCGGGTCTGGGACCGCGACAGCCTGGCCGAGGAGCACAGCCTACGCATCCAGTCCAAGCCCATGGACGTGACCTGGAGCGGGCGAGGAGAGTGGCTCTTCGCCATCGATCACCGAGGTGCTCTCCATCGCTGGGAAACGCAGGACTACACCTGGACAGCCCTCCAGGAGGGCGCGGAGTTTTCCATCGACCGGTACAGGCACTTCCGTGTCCTGGCCACTCCCGGGGAAGGGGCTCTCTTGACCTTCGGTTCGGACGGGAGCCCCGCGCTGTGCCGGCCCGACGGCACCGGCATGGAACGCCTGACCTCGAATACCTTGCGGGTCGTCGAGGTGGATCGTTCCAAGGAGGGCCGGACCTTGCTGGCCGAGCTCGACCGTCTGCACTGGCTCGACGCCGACGGAAACGTCCTGTGGTCCCGCAGGCTCGATCAGATCCCGACGGCCGTCTCCGTGTCACCGCTTGGAGACCTCGCCGTCGTGGCCGCATCGGACGGAGCCCTGCGCATCCTCCGCCTTGGAACGGGAGGCGAGACGCAGCGCGTCGAGAACCCCGGAGGAGCGCACTCCCTCGCGTTCCACCCCGATGGAACGCGTTTGGCCGCCGGCACCGAAGGCGGCGACATCCACCTGTGGGACACCGAGAGCTGGCGCATCGTCTACACGCTCGACGGGCACACCCAGACCGTCGAAGCCCTGGAGTTCTCCCCCGATGGTCGAGATCTCCTGTCCGGCTCCTTCGACGGAACCGTGCGCCTGTGGCAGGGCCCCCGCTAGGTCCCCTTGCCCGCGACAATCCATGCTCGACGAGGCAACGGAACGGCAACGCGAACTCAGCCCGCTGGACCAAGAACCGGGAGTGGCCCGAGCACCCCGCTGCCCCCCGAATCGGCTGCCTGCGAGGAGGTCCGCCCGCTCTTTTTTTTGGGGGAATACGCGCCACGCCCAGGGCCCACTTTCCATTGGGCCAAGCACCGACCTTCCTCCCCAGGCCCGCAACCCTACGAGGTAGACCATGAACGGCTCCCTGCTTGCCCGCTGCACGCTCCTATCCCTGGCCTCGACGGCCACCGCCCAGGTCAACGTCCCCATCGTCAACCCTGGCTTCGAGCAGCCCCCCATCCCCACGGGGACCTTCCTCACCACGGCCCCCCCACCGGGTTGGGCCGTGTACGGCGCTGGCATCGACTTCGGCTTCAGGACCATCGGCGTGCTGGATCCGGCCACGACGACGCTCTACGCCGTCCCTGCGCCTGAAGGCGAGAACGTCGGTGTGGTGTTCCTCCTGGACGACCCGGGCAACCAGGGCGTGCCGGCCGGGATCGAAGCGGGCATGGAGCAGACCCTCACGGAAACCCTCGCGCCCAACACGCGCTACACCCTCACCGTCGAGGTGGGCAACATCGCCAACGACCCGGATCCGCCCAACAACCAGTTCCAGTTCAACGGGTTCCCGGGCTACCGCATCGACCTGCTCGCCGGCGGCGTGCCCCTGATCTCGGATGACGACACGCTCCTGCCCGTCGAGGGGACCTTCTCCACGTCCACCCGCACCTTCACGACCGGCAGCAGTCCAGCCCAGGTCGGCCAACCCCTGGGCATCCGCCTGGTGAACCTGAACGCCTCGGCGGGGATCGAAGTGAACTTCGACGACGTGCGCCTGACGGCCCTGGGGGTTTCGCCTGTGCCCGCCTCGGGGAACTGGGCCACGGAGATTCTCGTGGTCCTCGCCGGCCTGATCGGCGCGGGGCTGCTCCTGCGCCGCGGGGAAGAGCCTAGAACTCCTTGATCGCCGCCAGGATGGGCCGCGTCGCGTGGCTCTTGTTGAGCGTGTAGAAGTGAATCCCCGGAGCGCCTGCGTCGAGCAGGCGCCGGCACTGGCGGATGGCGTGCTCGATGCCGATCGCGATCACGTTCGAGGGATCGTCCTGATGGCGACGCAGGCGCTCGTGCAGGTCCTCGGGGATCGAGGCGCCGCACATCTGGGTGAAGCGCTCGATCTGGGAGACGTTCGTGATGGGCATGATGCCGGGCACGATCGGCACGTTGATTCCAACCTGCTGACAGTCATCGCGAAAACGGAAGAAGTTGTCGTTGACGTAGAACAGCTGCGTGAAGACGGCATCGGC
>JAUIEE010000355.1 GCA_030428965.1 bacterium
GTTGCTCAGGATGCGATGGAACCAGTGCAGGAAGCGGTCCCCTTCCCGGTAGGTCTCGCGGGCGCGGTAGGTCTTGAGGAACGCCTCCTGGCACAGGTCCATGGCGTCTTCGTTCGAGCCGACCAGCGAGCGGGCGACGGAATAGGCCCGTCCCCGCAGGCTGGAGATCAGCTCGTCGAAGGCGGCCGCGTCCCCCTGCTTGGTGGCGGTCATCAGCTGGGTGGCCTGGGTCTCCACGTCCGCCCCATACTCCGCTCGGGAGCTGTTCTTCAGGGGAATTTGCGCCGATTCGGGGGGCAAGGGGTCAGTCCTCCTGAACGGCCTCCACGAGCCCCAGGGCGAAGCGGGCGGCCCGCAGGGTAGCTCCCCGGGGCCCGAGGCGCTTGCGGGCTTCGTCCAGGCCCGCGATCCTCTCGGAGCGCCGGGGGCCATCCTTGTAACAGGCCAGGAGCTCCTCGCAAACCTCCCGCTCCGCGCTCTCCCCCTGGCCGCGGATCAGGAACTCGGGCAAGAGCTCGTGCCCCGCCAGGAGATTGACCGAGGCGAACCAGGGCACGGTCAAGAGGTGCCGTGCCAGGAAGCGCTTCCAGCCGCTGGGCACGCGGTAGACAACGACCGTCGGAAGCCTGTGGTGCAACAGGTCCAGCAGCACGGTTCCCGAGACGGACAGGGCCGCCGACCCCTTCGCCAGGGTCTCGTGAAGTTCGCCGGTGTCGACCTCGATCCAGTCGGAGGCTCCGCTGGCCTTCACGATGGCTTCGATCTCCGGGCGCAGCTCGGCTCGGCCGTGGGGCAACACGACGCGCGTGTGAGGACGGCTGAGTCGCAGGCGGCTGGCGGTTGCGATCATCCACGGCAGGTTGCGCGCGATGACGCTCGAGCGGCTGCCCGGCAGGAGGAGCAAGGGACCATCCACGGGCGGAGTCGTCGCTTCCTGGTCGAAGGCGGGGGAGTCGAGCAGAGGATGCCCCACGTGAGCGACCCGGACCCCGTGGCGCCGGAACCAGGACGGTTCGAAGGGCAGGATGCTGAGGGCGAGATCGACCGCCCTCCGGTATCCGCGCACCCTCCAGGGAGCCCAGCCCCAGTACTGGGGCGTCGCGAGATGGGCGACGGGGATGCCGTAGCGCTTCGCCATGTGGGCCATGGGCACGTGCAGCGCCGGGGAGTCCACGAACAGACAAACGTCGGGCGGCGACTCGCGCCAGCTGCGGGCGACCGAGGTCAGAAGGCGCAGGTAGAAGGGCAGCGACTTGAGAACGTCGCTTCCCATCGCGGCGCGTTCCAGCGGATCGGCCAGGGTCTCGACCCCGGCGCTTCGCAGGCGTTCGCCTCCCAGTCCGACGAGCTGGAATCGTCTCCCCGCGAGCTCCGCGCGCAGGGCTCCTGCGACGCGCACGGCGTGGATCTCCCCCGAAGGTTCGGCGCAGGAGAGGAACACCCGCAGCGGACGGTCGGGAAGTGTCGGCGGCGGTGCCGCTTCGACCTCGGCCGGCTCGGACAGGTCCCCTGCGAGCTCGGCCACGAGCCTCCTGCGACGCAGGAGGTAGACGAGGGTGCGCGGGAGCAGCAGCACTCCGGCCCCGAGGGCTCGAAGGGCCTCCAGGGCGACCGCCGTGCGCGGGCCTAGGGTCTTGCGACGGGACACCGCGAGAGCATCCCGTAGGGCGACCGGCCGTTCAACCGGGCCCCTGGATTCCGTTTGCCTGACCGCCCGCGCGCCGTTCTGATGGTCTTCATGGGGAGAGGTGCGGCTGGGTTCGTGGCAGGGCTGCTGCTCCTCGCCGGCGCGTGCTCACAGCCGAGGGCTGCCCGGTGGCGGGACCTCACCCAGGGCTTTCTTCCACCGGATCTTCCCCGGCTGGACGGGACGCAGGCGTCCGAGCGCGTGCGATTCGTGCGTGACAGCGAAGGATTGCGCCTGCAGGTCGTCTTGAGGCCGGAGGACTGGACTCGGTCGAGAAAGCCTGATCGCTGGTACGCCTCCGCGCGCATCCGCGGCTACGGGGTCTCGGGAGCACCCGAGGAACTGCAGCGCGTCAGCGCGAGGGGGCGCAGTTTCACCCACGTCGGTGCGCGCCGCCTTCGGGACAACCAGGACATGCAGCCCGGGGAGTTCGTGATCCTCAAGGTGGGCAAGATCTTCATGCAGTTGGACGAGGGGGAGGCGCTGCCCGAAGAAGTGAAGGTCGAGTTGCTCTTGTCCCAGGGAGAGGTGCAAGCAGACGGTGGTTGGCGCGTCGAGGGCAAGCGCTTCTCCGGGCGGGCTCTCCCCGTTTGGCCCGGCCAGAGCACGACCTGGTCGGGAGACATACCCCCTGCGAGCACCTTGCGCTTCGCGACCTGCGTGGAGCCCGCCCTTTGGCTCGACGAAGGGCCGGCGCCGCGGTTCGACTACAGGCTGCACTTGAACGGAGAGCTCCTCTTCGAGCACAGCCAGAGCTACAGCGAGCGCAGCCAGCGAGGGGAGGGCAGTGCGCGACTTCCCACCGCGGGAAGCTACGTCTGGCACCAGGTCCCTTTGCCCCAGGATGGTCTGGATCAAGCGCGGCTCCGTTTCGAGGTCAGCGGATCCTTGGCCTACACCTCGTTCTTCACCCCGACCCTCGGCCCTGCCCGGGTCGGGCGCCCCGGCCAGCGGCCGTGGGGAGATTCCCGTGCGGACATCGTGGTCTTTCTGGCGGACACGTTCCGGGCCGACAACCTGGCCTTCTACGGCAGCACCGACGGACTCACGCCCGAGATCGATGCCTTCGCACAGAAGTCCGTCGCCTTCGAACGGGCCTGGTCCGTGAGCACGTACACCCTGCCCGCGCACGCGTCGATGTTCACCGGGCTGTTTCCGCGGCAGTGTGGAGCCGACTCCTTCGATCGAGCCTTGCCCGAGGCCCTGGTGACGATCGCCGAGGAGCTGAGTCAGCTCGGGTACCGCACCGGGGCCGTCACCGATTCGGCCGTCGTGTCCCAGGCCTTCAACCTGGACCAGGGCTTCGAATGGCTCGACGAGCAGAACGACGGTCTGGCTTCGACCCTGAGACGTGCCAGCGATTTCCTCTCCCACGACGACGGCCGGCCCGTTTTTCTTTGGCTCCAGACCTACCGGGCTCACAAGCCCTTTCGCGTCAGCCCCGAGACGAGGGCCGAACACGGCGAGCGCTTGGCGCTCGATGCCTCCGTGGACTTCGAACAGGTTCACGCGCGCATCCTCGAGCTGGGGGAGCGCTGGAACACCGACCTGGACCAAGCGGAACAGGTGCGCAGGGAGCTGGAAGCTCTCTACCGGGGAGGTTCCCGGGACCTGGATCGCGGCTTCGGGCGCTTCCTGCGGGACCTCGAGCGCCGGGGCTACCTGGACGAGGGCTACCTGATCCTGACGAGCGATCACGGCGAGGCCTTCCTCGAGCACGGCGAGCTGTACCACTCGGGCACCGTCTACGAGGAGCAGATTCGGGTTCCGCTCTTCATTCATGGCGCCGGGCTCGAACCCCGGCGGGTCCAGCATGCGGCCTCCCTGGTCGACTTGACGCCGACCCTGGCGGCCATGGCCGGCTCGAGTCCGCGACCCGGTTGGATGGGCACCTCGCTGCTCGCCCTGGACCGGGACCGTCCGGTCTTCGCCTACCAGTGTCTGCCCTACCTGCGCGAGGATTCACCGGGCTCTTCGATGGCCGTGATCGAGGGTGCCCAAAAGTGGATCGGGTACGAGGACTCCGGGCGGGGGGGAGCCTGGCTGGGGGCCTTCGACCTGAGCGAGGACCCGGGCGAGCGCAACAACAAGCTCGAAGCGGATCCCGACTGGGGCCGGGCGGATCTGGAGCGCCTCTTGCCCGCGGCCGAAGAGCTGCTCTTGCCCCTGGTCGATCCCGAGTCCGTCGAGCTGGATGCGGACCGACTGGAACAGCTGCGTGCCATGGGCTACGCGGGGGGAGACTGAGCCGTCTTTCATGCTGCGCCTGATCGGATTCTTCGTCTTGGTCGTTCTCTTGACCTCGGTGCTGGGCGAGCTGCCGGTGATCGGTGGTCTCTTCCGCCGCACCGGATGCATCGGGATCTGGATCACGGCCATCGGTCTGTCCTGGTTCCTCTCCTGGTGGGGCGAACGGGCGCTGCGCATCGGGCGCGATCGGGCGAGGGTTCGCGAGCTCCTGGCGGTGGACAATCCCCACAACCGCGGCAAGCTCGGCAGCCTGCTACTCGGACAGGGGCGGGCGCAGAAGGCGCTGGTCCACCTCGAAGTGGCCGCCGAGGGGGAGCCCGATGCGCCCGAGTGGCACTACCGCTTGGGTTGCGCGTTGCTCGAGGTCGGGCGCGGCCAAGAGGCCGTCCAGGCCCTCGAGGCCTGTGTCGCCCTGGACGAGGAGTACGCCTACGGGGCCGCCCAGATGCGCTACGCCGAAGCCCTGGCCGGAGCCGGACGCCACGAGGACGCCCTCGCCGCCCTGGCGACCCAGGAACGGAACCACGGGCCGACGCCCGAGTCCGCCTTCCGGCGTGGGAAGTCTCACAAGGCCCTGGGGGATCGGGAACAAGCCCGGGCCGCCTTCGCCGAGGTCGGACGATTGGCCTCCGGGGTGGCCGGCTACCAGCGGCGCGAAGCCAGCGCCTGGGTCGCGCGGGCCCGCCTCGCGAGCTGGTTCTAGGGTCCTAGGGCACCCTGCGCAGGAAGGCCCAGTGGGAGGCCGCGAAGAAGAGTGCGCTGACTCCCAGGAGCGAGGCGCACACGGTCCAGTCGAGGGAGCCCGTCTGTTCGATGGCCATGAAGTCCTGGATGTCCGCCAGGCGGTACAGGGACCAGTGGGTGACCTTCTTGATCATGTAGAGCGCGAACTGGAAGGTCCCGATGAACAGCATGAAGATCGCGATCCGGGTCGGGTTGGACCCGATCGTCGAGAAGAAGAAGGTCACGCTGTAGATGGCGAGCAGGATGCAGCTCGCATGGAAGGAACCCAGCATCCAGGAGGCGAGCTCGGTCGTCTCGTCCACGCGCTCGGAGAGCCAGGGGATCGTGGCGGAGCTGGCGAAGATCGGAAGGGTCAGAGCCAGGGCTCCGAGGACCCAGCGCTCGGTCAGGATGCGAAAGCGCGAGTAGGGACGCGCCAGCAGGATCTCGAGCGTTCCACGGTGCACTTCTCCGGCCACCGCGCCCACCGAGAAGAGCACGGCGGCGGCCGTCCCCATCGTGTTCGTGCCCTTGAAGAAGTGCTGCCCGGCGATGTAGGCGTAGGCTCCCCCTTCCTCGATCTGGTCGAGCATGTCACGCAGGGCCGGGATGGGGGCCATCAGCCGGATGGCGTCCACGTTCTCGGCGAAGTCGGGCCAGAACAGGACCGCGGCCACGAGCATGAGCTCGAGGATGACGAAGTAGACCAGCGCGTAGGTGGTCACGCCCAGGCGGAGCTTGCCCATCAGATGCCCTCGGTGCCGTAGAG
>JAUIEE010000356.1 GCA_030428965.1 bacterium
GGGGCTCGTGGTGATCGCCGGTGGGAAGTACACGACCTATCGGGTGATGGCTGCGGACGTCGTCGATCCACCGGGCCAGGTCGTCCCGGAACTTGGGGAGACCCGCTGCGCCCGCGAAGGACTCGACGTACCCGAAGAAGGCCAAGACGACGTCGGCCTCGCAGTGTTCGAGGTAGTCCCGCCAGCTGCCGAACCCCTGGGTGCGCTGTTGTACGGTCAGCTCGTCGCCGGAGAAACCCAGGTTGCGAAAGGACAGTTGCAGCGAGGGAAAGCGCGTTTGCAGGGCAGTCTCCAGCCAACCGTGGTGCTGCATGCGCTCGGCCAGAGCATTGCCCAGGAAGACGACCCGATCTTCCGCCGCGAACTCGAAGGCCTCTTGACCGGGGCCCGAGGGTGAGAGCAAGAGCAGGCTCGACAGACCGAGGCAGGCGGTGATCATGGGTGGGCAGGGGCTCGTGAACGTGCCTCCCCACAGTGTAGCCGCACGGGGAGCCCGGTCCGATCCGGCACGCCCCCCGGGAACTTCTAGCCCTCCTCGCGGCGAGTCTCCCAGCGTCCTCGCAAGGCCTCCATACGCTTGCGGTTCGCGCCCAGATCCGAGTAGCCGACGCGGGAGGCGGATCGCAGGTGGATCGCGTTCGCCTCCGTATCCAGTCGTAACTCGATGTCGTCGGCGAAACCGAAGAAGGGGGTCAGGTAGACGACGTGCGCGTAGCCTGCCTCGCGCGTGCGAACTTCGGCGCCGGCGTCCGCGGCGACCAGGTCGAGCAGGTTCCGAAAGGCCGTGCTCGGGTTCCCCTGGAAACGAAGGGGTTCCAGGGAGGAGGTCAGGCTCCGCTCCTCGCTACAGACGCAGTTGGGCTTGGGAGGGCAGGGGCGCAGGCGTCCCGCGCTCAAGCCCACCTCGACCGGCGTTCGCGAGAGGCGAGCGGCCACGAACAGGGCGACCACGGCCACCAGCGGCAGCAGGCAGGCTGCGGCGATCAGGATGCGCTTCATTTTCATGTCACGACTGAATCTCCACGGGACCCGTTCAAGAGCGTAGCGAACCCCGAATCGGAGCCGTTCCGGTTTGCGGGCGGTGTTCGAGAGACCCGGGGTGGCCCTACCGGTGTGGACCTTTCTACGACCGCTGCCGTACGCCGGATGCGCCCGGGGCGGTTTCCTCTTCGAACCTGGACAAAAGGACTCCGGGATGGGGGCATCCGATGGACGCGTTCGAACGAATCAAAAAGGGAATGAAGCCCAGCAAGCCACCCGCCCTGAAGCGTGAGCTCGAGAGCCGCCAGAGCGACCCCAAGCGGCGGCGCTGGCTGTTCGTGCCCTACGACCAGCTATCGGATGCCATCGGCCCCCTGTCACGAGAGGATCCCTCCGAGCTCGGGATCGTGCTCCTGGAGTGTCCCTGGAAGGCCGCCCAGCGTCCCTACCACAAGCAGAAGCTGGCCCTCGTGCTCGCGAACCTGCGTCACTTCGCCCTGGAGCAGGCGGAGCGGGGCGTCGCCGTGGATCATCGCGTCGTGCGCGGCACCTACGGCGAAGCCCTGCGGGACGTTGCCCGCGAGAAGGGCAAGCTGCGCTGCATGCGGCCGGCCGAACGGGAGCTGAGGCAGGATCTGGCCGCCTTGGCCCGGCACGGTCGTTTGGAGCTCCTGCCCCACGAGGGCTGGCTCACGACCAGGGAGCAGTTCGACCGGAGTCAGGCCTCCACCCCCTGGCGCATGGACCGCTTCTACCGCGAGGTGCGCCGGGAGGGAGGCTGGCTGATGGAGGACGGGAAGCCCCTGGGGGGCAAGTTCAGCTTCGACACCCACAACCGCGAGCCCTGGAGCGGAACCCCCGCCGCCCCGCAGCCACCGGAATTCGAGAGCGACGAGGTCACCGCGGAGGTGTTCGAGCTGATCGAAGAGCGCTACGGCGAGCATCCCGGAGAGCTCGATCCCGCCTCGTTGCCGGCCACCCTCGATCAGGCCGAAGAGCTCTGGACGTGGGCCAAGGAGGCCTGCCTGCCCTTCTTCGGGCCCTACGAGGATGCCATGAGCACCCGCTCTCGGACCCTGTTCCATACGCGGGTCTCCGCGTTGATCCACCTCCATCGCCTTCTCCCACGACGCCTGGTCCAGGAGAGCTGCGAGCTGGACATCGAGCTGCGCAGCAAGGAAGGCTTCCTGCGGCAAGTCCTCGGCTGGCGTGAGTTCATGCGCCACGTTCACGATCGCACCGACGGCTTCCGCAGCCTGCCCGAGGGTTTCGAGGATCCCCCTTGCGACGCGAACGGGCAGGCCGCTCCTTCTCGCCTCGGGTCCCACCAGCCCTTGCCCCAGGCCTTCTGGGGCGAGGCGTCAGGCCTCCATTGCCTGGACCGGGTCGTGGCCTCGGTCTGGGACGAAGCCTACTCGCATCACATCACACGCTTGATGGTGCTCTCCAATCTGGCGACCTTGCTCGACGTTTCTCCACGGGAGCTGACCGACTGGTTCTGGGTGGCCTACGCCGACGCCTACGACTGGGTGGTCGAGCCCAACGTCCTGGCCATGGGAACCTTCGGAGTGGGCGACCTCCTGACCACCAAGCCCTACGTCAGCGGTGCCGCCTACATCGACCGCATGTCGGACTACTGCGGCTCCTGCGCCTTCCAGCCCAAGAAGAACTGCCCCGTCACGCCGCTCTACTGGGCCTTCCTGGAGCGGCATCGGGCCGAGCTGGAGTCGAATCCCCGCCTACGCATGCCCTACGCCTCGCTCGGCAAGCGTGGCCCCGAGAAGCGCCGCCGGGACCGCGCGATGTTCGAGCACGTCCAGCGCTTGCTCGCATCCGGGGAGCGCCTGACTCCGCAGAACATCCAGGAGGTCTCGGCGTGACCGTCGCCGTGGTCGCCGCGACCGAGACAGCACTTCCCTCCCCGGCCGTCCGCGACACCGGGGTCCGGTCGGCGCCGTGGATCCACCTTCCAACGGACGGCTGAGGACATCGTTCTTGGGAGCCCCTCGCCCGGTCAAGATCTGCGTCCGCTGCGGGCGCCCGTTTTCGTGGCGTCGCAAGTGGATCCGAACGTGGGAACAGGTGCGCTACTGCAGCAAGGCCTGTCAGGCAGGACCTCGGGAATGGGGCCCAAGGTCCCTTGTGGGGAGGTAGCGCTGGCTCAGGCCAGTTTCGTATCGGCTGCCTCGAGCCGCACCGGGCAGACCTTGAGTTCGGCCGTGTCGGTGATCGGGTCGTAGCCCGAGCCCGTCAGCGCGTTGATGGGAACTTCGCTGAAGCTGAAGCTGCAGAACACGGTGCCCCGAGGGGACTTGTCGGTAGCCTTGACCTTGACGAGGACCTCCCCACGCCGACTGGACATGACGGCCATGCCGCCGTCGGTGAGTCCGAGGGATTCGACGTCGCTCGGATGGACCTCGACCAGCTCCTCGGGAACGAGGTACTCGCTGCCCGTACTGCGACCCGTCATCGTGCGCGTGTGGTAGTGGGCCAGGCGCCGTCCCGTGGTGAGCCAGGTGGGGAACTCGTCGTCGATCGTCTCGGCAGGGTCGCGGTAGGAAGGTGTCTTGAACAGACCCCGCCCGCGGGGGAATTCGCCCTGGTGCAGGATGGGGGTGCCCGGGTGGCCTTTTTCCGGAACAGGCCAGTGGTGTCGGCCTTCGGAAACGAGATCCCAGTCGAGGCCGTGGTAGGTGGTCGAGAGCTCGCACAGCTCGTTGAAGACCTGCTCGGGGGAAGTCCAGTCGAAGCCTTGGAAGCCGAGCTTCTTGGCGATGCCGGCGATGATCCACCAATCGGGCTTCGCTTCACCGATGGGGGGGACCGCGGCCCGCACGCGCTGGGGGCGACGCTCGGTGTTCGTGAAGACCCCATCGACCTCACCCCAGCCTGCCGCCGGAAAAACGACGTCCGCGAGGGCGGCCGTGTCGGTCAGGAACATGTCGATGACGACCAGGTGGTCGAGGCTCTTCAGGGCGTGCTCGCAGTGGGAGCGGTCGGGATCCGAGACGACCGTGTTCTCGCCGCAGATCAGCATGGCCCGGATCTTCTCGCCGCATTGGTCGAGGGCACGCACCTTGGTGATGCCTTTCTCCAGATCGACCTCACGCCCCCAGGCGGCGGCGAACTTGGCCTGGTTGGCCGGATCGTCGACGGGCTGAAAGCCGGGGTAGTTGTTGGGCAGAGCCCCGGCGTCGCCGGCTCCCTGGATGTTGTTCTGGCCGCGCATCGGGTTGATGCCCGTTCCCTCGCGACCGATGTTTCCGGTCAAGAGCACGAGATTGCAAAGGCTCTGGACGTTGTCGACTCCGCAGATGTGCTCGGTGATGCCCAGCGTGTAGTAGATGGCGCCGCGCTCGGCCTTGCCGTACCAGATGGCCGCTTGCTCGATGTCGGCTGCCGGCACCCCCGTGAGGCCCTCGGCCCATTGGGGCGTGAAGCCGGCCACGTGCTTCTCGAGCTCCTCGAAGCCCTCGGTACGCTCGGCGATGAAGTCGGGATCGGCCAGGCCCTCGCGGACGATCACGTGGGCCATCGCCCCGAGCAGGGCTACGTCCGTGCCCACCCTGAGGGGTAGGTAGAGGTCCGCCTTCTGGGCCAGGGGGATGCGCCTGGGATCGGCCACGATCAGCTTGGCGCCCCGACGCATGGCCTTCTTGAGACGGGTAGCGGCGACCGGGTGAGCCTCGGTCATGTTCGTGCCGATGCAGAAGATCACGTCCGGCCGCTCCATGTCGGCCAGAGGGTTGCTCATCGCACCGCGCCCGAGTGTGGCGGCCAGACCGGCCACCGTGGGGCTGTGTCAGGCACGGCTACAGTTGTCGACGTAGTTGGTCCCGAAGCCCGCGCGTACGAACTTTTGAACGGAGTACGACGACTCGTGGGGGGCGCGTCCCGAGGCGATGGCGTAGACGGAGTGCCGCCCGTGCTTCTCCTGGGCGTCGCGGAATCCCGTGGCCGCACGTTCGAAGGCCTCCTCCCAGGTGGCGGGAACGAGCTCGCCCCCCTTGCGCACGAGAGGCTGCTTCAGACGTTCCTCGTGCTGCACCCATTCCCAGGCGAACTGGCCCTTGACGCACAGGGCCCCTTCGTTGGCCGGTCCGTCCATGGCCGGCTGCACACCGACGATCTTCTCGCCCTTGGTGAGGATGTCGACGCTGCAGCCCACGCCGCAGTAGGGACAAATCGAGCGCGTGCGGTCGATGGGACCGGGCGTGGCCTCGTTCTGGAGTGCGCGCAGGTCGCCCAGGGCACCGGTCGGGCAGGTCTGGACGCACTGGCCACAGAAGGTGCAGGCCGAGTCCTCGAGGAAGCCCGCGAACTCGGTCGTGATGCGGGTCTGGAAGCCGCGGTTCTCGACGCTGATGGCGTAGTCGCCCTCCTGCTCGGCGCACACGCGCACGCAGCGGTAGCACGAGATGCAGTGATC
>JAUIEE010000357.1 GCA_030428965.1 bacterium
CGGACTTCGTGGCCTATAACCTCCTCGGCCGCAGGTAGGGCGAAGCATGACGGCAGAACTTCTGGATACGGGCGTGGTGGTGATCGCCCGCAACGAAGGCGAGCGCCTCCAGCGCTGCCTGGCCAGCGTGCTCGGGGACGGTGCCACCGTCGTCTACGCGGATTCCCATTCCACCGACGGCAGCGTCGAGCATGCCCGCAGCCTCGGAGTGCACGTCGTGGAGCTGGATCCTGCGGGGCTCATGAACGCTCCCCGCGGAAGGAACGAGGGCTTTCGCAAGCTGCTCGAGGTGCACCCCGAGGTCGAGTACGTCTTCTTCATCGATGGAGACTGCCAGCTCGTGGAAGGGTGGCTCCGCCGGGCTCGAGCGGTGCTCGAGGCCGATCCGACCCTGGGGGCCGTGTGCGGGCGGCGGGTCGAGATCGCGCCCCAGGATTCGATCTACAACCTGATCACGGACGTGGAGTGGAACACGCCCGTCGGCGAGACCTGCGCCTGCGGTGGGGACGTTCTCGTGCGCGTCGAGGCCCTGCGACAAGTCGGTGGCTACAACGTGGGCATGAGCTGCGGGGAAGACCCCGAGATGTGCTTTCGGCTGCGGGAGAAGGGCTGGCGGCTGGAGCGCATCGAGGGAGACATGACGCGTCACGACGTGGCTCTCCTGCGCTTTCGACCCTGGTGGAAGCGTCACGCCCGCGGGGGCTACGCCTACGCCCACGGGGCGGCCCTGCACGCCTACGGCCCCGAGTGGTTCAACTTCCGCCGTTGCGCCAACATTCTCTTCTGGGGAGCCCTCTGGCCCCTGGCCTGTCTGGTCGCTGCTCCGTTCACCAGCGGCTGGAGCCTGCTGGGGCTGTCGGCCTACGGCTATTTGTGGTGGAAGGTCCGTCGCTGGCGGATCGGGCTCGGGGACGAGCCCTCGATCGCCGGGCGCTACGCCGCCTTCGTTGGCCTGGGCAAGTTCGCCGAAGCCCAGGGGGTCCTGCAGTGCCTGTTCGACCTCGCGACCCGCCGGCAGTCGGTCTACGTCGAGTACAAGGACTACCAGGAAGAGGTCCGGGCCTAGACTCCCGTCAACCGTACGGCGAGGACGGCGGCTGGGAGTCCCGCGCGATCCACAGCGCGAGGGCCGCCAGCAGGAGTGGAACCAGGACCACGGTGAGGCTGCGCAGTCGACCGGGGCGGACCCAGCAGGCGAGCCATCCGGCCGGTTGGGCCAGGGCCAGGGCCAAGGCGGCGAGGGGCGGAAGCTCGCCGGCGTAGACGCCGGCCATGAGGAGCCCGCCGAAGAGCAGCACCAGGCACAGGTCTCCGCCCCGCTCCAGGGAGAAGGACGGCCGACGCAGGGCGATGGGGAGCATGACGCCGAGGGGACAGACGAGAGCGCCGGTCAACTGAGCCAGGGAGGTCGATCCGCTGAGGTGCAGCGCTCCGCTTGCGAGGATGCCGACCAGCACCCAGGCCGTCAGGTTCGCGGCAGCGTTCGTGCGCCGGGACAAGGGGGCCTGGCTCGAGAGGAGCGCGAAGAGGGCTGCGGCAAGGCCCGCACTCCAGAGCCAGGCCGCGCTCGGGCCCCAGGCGTGCTCGCGCTGGAAGCCGAGCAGGAACCAGGGAACCCAGGCGCACAGCGCGGCGCGCCCCAGGAGACGCAGCTTGGACCCCAGGGGGAAGAGCGCCTCCCCGAGACCCCACGCACAGAGGACAACGGCGACGTAGAAGAGCCCCTGTTTGATCCCCACGTGGTGCGGGAAGCTCGGCCAGCCGTGGGTTCCCAGATGTCCGGCCGCGTAGCCGAGGCCCAGGGCGAGGGGAGCTCCCCACAGGGAGGTGGACGGTCGAGGGGCCTCTGCGGGACTCTTCTCCGGACGCCAGGCCGTGGCCAGAGCTGTGGCCGAGAGCAGTGCGGGAGCCAGCACTCCTCCCAGGGCTTGTGCGAGGGCGGCGTTCATGCCGACGTGGGGGCTCCTACCGCTGCAGGATGCCCTCCAGGCTGACGGTCACCGAGATCTCGGCGCCGAGGGCTCCTTCGTTCTCGAGAATCCAATCCAACTCGTAGTCCTTGGCGTTCACCTGGAAGGTGCCCTCGAAGCCGGCCCGCTGGCCGCCCCAAGGATCAGGTCCGCTGCCGACGTGAACGGCGTCCATGGTGATCGTGCGCGTGACCCCGTGGAAGGAGAGCTGGCCCTCCACGGTCCATCGGTCACCCTCCTTGCTGACGGAGGTGCTTTCGAAGCGCAGGGTGGGGAACTCCTTCGCGCTGAGAAAGTCGGGGCTGCGCAGGTGCTCGTCGCGGCCCTTGTCGTTCGTGTCGACGCTGGCGGCCTGCACCGTGACCTCGACCGAGCTCGCCTCGGGATAGTCCTCGTGGATCGAGAACGAGCCCTTCACGTCGTTGAAGCGTCCGTAGGCCCAGGAAACCCCCAGGTGCTTGATCCGGAACCAGACGACGGAGTGACTGCCGTCCACGGCGTACTGCTCTTGGCCTTCCGCAGCGGTGGTCAGGGGAGGCGTCGACCCGGCGGTCAAGCCGGCACCGAGCCCGACGGCGGACAGGCAGGCGAGGGAGGCGATCAGTCGTTTCATGGCGAGTGCGATGGGGAAGGGGATCGGAGCTAGATGCGGGCCCAGGCCAGGCCGTCGGGCTGGTTTCCGACCGGCCAGGCGTCGATGACCTCCAGGGCTTCCAGGTCGATCACGGCCACCAGGTTCGCGTTCGAGTTGGCCACGTAGGCGAGCTTGCCCTCGGGGTGGACGAGAATCCCGACCGGGGCCGGGCTGTCACCGAAACCCTGGAAGAGGCGCTTGGACGTGCCTTCGGTAGCTTTCCACTCCATAGGGATCTCCGCGATCAACTCCCGCGTCTCCGTGTCGAAGACGGCCAGGACTCCGTCGTTGGCGCAGCTCACCAGGGCCTTCTTGCCGTTCGGGGTGAACTTCACGCGAATGGGGAAGCTCGCCGTTTCCAGCTGAGCCACGACCTTCAGGGAATCGGCGTCGATGATCGAGACCGTGTTCGCCGAGCGGTCCGAGGTCCAGATCTCCGCGCCGTCGGGCGAAACGTCGACCCCCTCGCAGCCTTCTCCCGTGGGGATGTTCGCGATGCGCTCGCCTTGCTCGAGGTCGATGGCCGTGACCGACCCCGAAGCGATGTTGGCCACGTAGGCGCGGGCGGCATCCGGAGAGACGGCCACCATGTGGGAGGCCCCTTGGTCGGTGGGCAGGCTCCTGAGGACCTTGCCGGACTCGAGGTCGACCTCGATCAAGGCCTTTTGAACCTCCGCGGTGACGAGCAGCCGGTCCTCGTCCAGGAAGGCAAGTCCGTGGGGACGCTGGTAGGGGCCCAGGTCGATCTTGCGCGTGACCCGTTGCTTGGAGAGCTGAATCAGGCTCAGCGTGTTCCCCGGCGTTTGATGACCGTAGTCGGCCACCACCGCGAACTGGCCGTCCGGGGAAACGGCCACCTCGTGCGGGCCTTCGCCCGTGTTCAAGAGGAGCAGGGGGGCGCCGCTCTCGGCCTCGAGGAACATGGCCGTGTTGTCGGTCTTGTTGAGGACGACGACGCAGTCGGTGATCGGCGTTCCCTTGGCCGCATTGTGGGACGGCGAGGGAGTGGACTGGGAGAAACCGAGAGCGCACAGGGCGAGGAGCGTAAGAGCCTTCATGGGAACCTCCGTGATCGGGCCGACCCCAGGCTAGCTCGCGCGCTCTCGCGGTGCCCGTCCGGGGCTCGGACTCGCCGTGCCGATTAAGTAAAGACGGGCCCGGATGACCGAGTGCCGATCCGGGCCCGCTGCCCTGGGCATGTCAGCCCAAGAGATCGGCGACGAGGGCCTTTTCCTTCTCCAGCTCGCCCACGGTTCCCTGCAGCTTCTCCTTCAGGAAAGCGTCCAGTTCGAGGCCTTGCACGATCTGCCAGCCGCCCCGGCCATCGGCTCGAACGGGGAAGGACGAGATCAAGCCCTCCGGGACGTCGTAGGAACCGTCGCTCTTGACGCATACCGAGCGCCACTCACCGGCCGGGGTCGGCTCACGCAGGTCGCGCACGTGGTCGATCAGGGCGTTGGCCGCCGAGGCCGCGCTCGACAGGCCTCGCGCCTGGATGATGGCCGCACCACGTTTCTGAACGGTCGTGAAGAACTCGCCTTCGAGCCAGGCGCGGTCGGTGATCGCCTCGGAGGCCGGCTTCCCGTCGATCCGGGCGTTGTGGAAGTCGGGGACCTGGGTCGCGGAGTGATTGCCCCAGATGAGCGTGTTCTTGACCGAGGTCGTGGGCACGTTGGCCTTCGTCGCCAGCTGGGCCTGGGCGCGGTTCTGGTCCAGACGCGTCATGGCGCTGAAGCGCTCGTCGGGGACGTCCGGCGCCGCGTGCATGGCGATCAGGCAGTTCGTGTTGCAGGGGTTGCCGACCACCGCCACGTTGACGTCGGAGGCGGCGTGATCGTTGATGGCCCGTCCTTGGCCCGTGAAGATCGGGCCGTTCTCACGGATGAGGTCGTTGCGCTCCATGCCCGGTCCGCGCGGCTTCGAGCCCACCAGGAGGCACCAGTTGGCGTCCTTGAAGCCTACCTTGGGATCGTCGGTCAGGACCATGTCGGTGAGCAGCGGGAAAGCGCAGTCCTCGAGCTCCATCGCAACTCCGCCGAGGGCCGTCATGGCCTTCTCCACGGGGATCTCGATCATCTGAAGCAAGACGGGTTGGTCGGGGCCGAACATCTGGCCGCTTGCAATGCGGAAGACGAGGGAGTACCCGATCTGACCGGCGGCGCCGGTGACTGCGACTCGGATGGGGGCTTTGGCCATGGCTTGGTGCAGGGAAAAAGGTTCTTCAGGGTCTCTAGGGGGTAGTTTGCCGGCCCCTGGCCCCAAGGAAAGGCCCTGGGTTGAATTCCAGGCGAGTGGGGCCAAGGTAACGCAGAGGACGACCGATCTAGAACGGAACAGGGCTTCCCGGGCGACCCACCCTTCCGTTGGCTAAGATGGACTCCTCCCCTTCGAACCAAGCCATGCACTTCCCCCAGACGCTTCAGGCGCCCCTCGAGGCCGCCGAACGGCAGGCGCTTCGGGCCCTTCTCGAGGAGCTGGGGGAGAAGTCCAAGGCCTACCGATTCCAGGTTGCACCCAACCCCTGCGTCGGCGCTTGCATCCTCTCGGACGGGGTCGAGATCGGGCGCGGATTCCACGAGGTTTGGGGAGGACCCCATGCCGAGCTGCGGGCGCTCCAGGCCGCCGGGAAGAGCGGCGTCCCCCAGGAGCGCTGGGACACGATGGTGATCACCCTCGAGCCCTGCTCGTCCGAAGGCAAGACCCCTCCGTGCACCGAGGCTCTCCTGGAGGCCGGCATCCGGCGTGTGATCGTGGCCTGTCTCGATCCGGATCCTCGGCACCGGGGCCGGGG
>JAUIEE010000358.1 GCA_030428965.1 bacterium
TCGTGCTCGTCGTGGTGCTCTTCCCCCGCCACCAGGCCGAAGAGCACCACGACGAGCACGATGACCATGACGATCAGGGCTGGAACGACGACCAGGGGCACCAACAGGTTGCGGTAGGGACTCTCCCCGCCCTCCCCTTCGCCGGGGACGAGCTCCTCTCCGGGGTCCGGCACTTCGATTTCGGTCATGGGGATCAGGCTCTAGCCGATGGGGAAATCGGAAAGCCGCCCGGGATCCGGCATGCTTCCGACCAGAGGCCTCACATAGTCCAGGAACGCCGGGGAAACGTCGTTCGTCCCCGAAATGTAGGCCTCGTCCAGGTCCCGGGTCTCCCGGGCGACGTTCTTGAGCTCGGTGGGCACGAAGCTGGCCCGGTAGTCCCCGGCACCTCCCTCGCGCTGGATCACGATGGAACCATGGGGCCGGTCCCCGGAAACGGCCACCCGAACGGCGGTTCGCCCCACCTCCCGGGCCTCGGCGGCGTCCACCTCGGAGACGACCCCCGCGAAGGAGCGCTGCATGTAGCCGAGGGTGTCCGCCCGTACCCGCAGGCCCGAGCCCAGCTGAGCCTTGATCTCCGCGGCCAGCATGTCCCCCAGGGCGCCCGAACCCGACAGCTGGACGTTGCCGTGGGAGTCGGTCTCCTTGCTCTGGAGGATCGGCTTGCCGTCGGCCCCGTGGATGCCCTCGGAGGCGGCGATCAGGCAGCGCCCGTGCTGCTTGTAGACGCGGTCCACGTCCCCCACGAACTCCTCCAGGCTGAAGTCGCGCTCGGGCACGTAGATCAGGTGAGGACCGTCGTCCTCGTACTTGCGGGCCAGGAGGCTGGCGGCGGTCAGCCAGCCGGCGTGGCGTCCCATGATGATGTCGATCTTGATCCCGGGCAGGCTGCGGTTGTCCTGGTTGTCCCCCATCAGGGCCTGGGCCACGAACTTGGCCGCCGAGCCGTAGCCGGGGCAGTGGTCGGTCACCCGCAGGTCGTTGTCGATGGTCTTGGGGACGTGGAACAGGCGCACGTCGAACTTCTCCTCGACCGCCAGCTCGTTGAGAATGTGGGCGGTCTCGGCCGAGTCGTTGCCTCCGATGTAGAAGAAGTAACGGATGTCGTGCTTCTGGAAGATCCCGAGCATGCGCTGGCACTCCTCCCGGGTCGGCTTCTTGCGGATCGACCGCAAGGCCGCGCAGGGGGTCCGCGCCACCGACTCCAGGGTCTCCTTGGACTCCTTGCCCAGGTCGATCAGGTTCTCGGTCAGGACCCCTTGGATGCCGTGGACGGCCCCGTAGACGCCCTGGATCGCCTCGGCTCCCAGAGCCTCCTCGACGATGCCGACCAGGCTCTGGTTGATGACGGTGGTCGGGCCACCGGACTGACCGATCAGGGCGTTGCCGCGCAGTGTAGACATGACGAAATCCTCGCTTCTGGCCTCAGGGGGCGTGACCGTACCGTGGGTCCCGTGCCTGTCAACCGGGGCTTGTCGACGGGGCTTGCCCTCGCCCCGGGGGCTGCTAGACTCGTCGGCCGCCTGCGGAGGGGTGCCGCCTCGGACCCCCTTCGGCCGGACAGGGATCAAGGTGCCCGGGTGGCGGAATTGGTAGACGCGCAAGACTAAGGATCTTGTGGGGTAATTCCCGTGCTGGTTCGATTCCAGTCTCGGGCACCACTCTCTTCCCTGTCATTCGTCGAAGGGCGTGATCAGCCTGACGAAGAGCTGAAACTGCTTCTGATCGACGGAGAGCTCGATCAAGGCTCCCTCGAGGATCTCGAGGGCATCCTGCCGCTTCTGGTAGCGCTGCCGCAGCGCGGGACCGTTCTGGGCGCGAAACTCCTCTTCGAAGCGCGTGGCCTCGGCGTCGTAGAGCATGGCCAGCTGCTCCTCGACGTCGGACGACAGGGAGCCCCAGGTCTCGCCGGGGAACTGCTCCTTGATGATCTTGCGCTCGATGCGGGGTCTCTCGACCGACCAGTCGATCACCAAGGCGTCGTCGGCCCACTGCTGGGTCAGCTTGCGGCTCAGGGGAGACATGGCGCGCGGATCGAACCACAAGAGGGCGTCCATGCTGGGCAGGCCGCTGGCGATCTGGGTCTGGAACCAGCGGTCCTCCCCCAGCCGAGGCGTGGCTCCGGTGCCTCCGTAGTAGGTGCGCACCATCGCCCCGAGCATCTGGTGGTTGTTGCTCACGATGAAGAACTCTTCGAGCTCGAGGGTCGCGACGTGTCCGGTTCCGTCGATCAGCTGGGACCAGTACTCGTAGACCCGGTGGCCCCCCTGCACCGTGTTCAAGAAGACGCCGTGGGTTCCCGGCTCGCGTCCGCTGATGCCGAAGGACTGGGTGTTGGCGTTGATGCGCGTGTGGATGCCCTCGATCTTGGCGGCGTCTTCGATCTCGAAGATCACGGCCCAGGCCGGCACCACGTAGTCGTTGTGCGGCGGCCCGTCCGCTCCCTCGTCGGGATAGTCGTTGTCGCGCAGGCAAAAGCCAATGCGGTCCTTGAAGGCTCCGTCCAGCTCGTCGATCAGAGGCTCGAGGTCGGCGTAGCCCCACACCTCGCGCACGAGGTCCTCGAGGTTGGAGATCAGATCCCTTTCGACGGACAGGGACGCCTGTCGCAAGAGGTCGCCGAGCCCCGCGTTCACGTAGGCGAACAAGCCCACGTCGGCGGGGATCAGGTTCGCGACCTGACGCTCGCCGATGATCCTGGCGCGGTCGACGCCCCGGGCGCGGTAGAGGCGCTTCTGGAGCGCGGTCATGGACTCGGTGGAGAGCAGCCCCGTGCTGGTCGAGGTCACGCCCGACCCGAAGGAAACCGCCCCCATGAGCTCCCGCACCAGGCTGCGCTGGAACAGCTTGCCGAAGAAGGCCGGAACGAACTCGGTCGAGGAGGAGTCGGGCCAGCGTTCGGTCAGCCCCTGCTCCTGGGCCAGGGTGCGGTAGTCGAGGTAGAACTCGAGCTCTTCGTCGTCGCGCTTGGGGAGGGCGATGTAGTCGACGTACTTCGCGCTCTGGCCGAAGGAGTCCTGGCCGCGCTGGGACTCGAGCACCGCGGCTTGCCCGACGAGGTCCGCCGTGGTCCCGACCACGAGCACGTCCGCCACGCGGGAAAGGAACAACGGGCGGCTCAGCGCCCCGCCGCTGAGGGAGACCACGCCGCCGGTCTCGGTCACGGTGATGCCCTGGTCGGACAGTCCGATCAGGTCCGGGTAGCCCAGGGCGGCGACGCCCAGCTTGCCCATCCAGTTCGTGCGCCCGTAGGCGGCCCAATCGGAGCCGGCCCAGTCCGCTCCCTTCAGGAAACCCGCCAGGGCCAGGTCGCGACCTCCGAACACGCTCAGGAGATCGATCTCGACCGGAAGACCCTCGAGGGCCTGATCCAGCTCCGCCAGCCTCGTCTCGAGGTCGAGCGACTCCATCAGCTCCCGGTAGACCGGCAGGGCCATCACGGCCTGGCCCCCGCGACTGGCGGCGAACTCGTCCGCGAAGGCGGGCCTGGGAAACGGGTCGAAGTCCTGGAGCAAGCCGGCCTTCGAGACGTAGAAATCGACGTCCCGGGGAATCAAGGTCGACAGGTCGTAGCCGTAGTCGTCCTCGAAAGGGCTGAAGAACAAGGTCGTGAACAGGAAGTACCCGGTGAAGAGCACCACCACGAGGGTCGTGAGGCCGATTCGCAGGATCCGTCGTTTCATCGGGTCGAGATTCTAGTCTGGGGGCGCCCGGAATCCTCCGGCCGGATCCCCACCCGGTGACGCACGAAGGGTCAGGATCTTCCCGAAGCTCGCCGACGCCGACTTGACCGGGGGCCGCGGACGAGGATCCTGGGAGCATGCAGCTTGCCTCACGGGTTTCAACGCTCGAACTCTCCGTCACCCTGGCCCTCGACGCCAAGGCCCGGGAGCTCGCTTCCGCCGGCCGCGACATCGTCAACATGTCGGTCGGAGAGCCCGACTTCGCCGCTCCGAAGGTCGCCCAGGACGCCAGCGTGGCCAAGATCCGGAGCGGCGAGGTGCGCTACGGTCCGGCGGCCGGACAGCTCCCCCTGCGAGCCGCCCTGGCCCGGGAGCTGACCGAGACCCGCTCACGGGAATTCGCCCCCGAGAACGTGGTGGTCTGCCACAGCGCCAAGCACGCCCTCTCCGGCGCCCTCATGGCCACCCTCGAGGCGGGGGACGAGGTCCTGATCCCCTATCCGGCCTGGGTCAGCTACGTCCAGCTGGTCCGCATCGCCGGCGCCGTGCCCGTCGGTGTGCTCCCGGTCGATGGGGTGCGCCCCAATCTGGAGGGCCTGCGCCGGGCGATCACGCCGCGCACGCGCTTGATCCTGATCAACAGCCCCAACAACCCGTCGGGCTACGTGTACGAGGACGGGGAGATCGAGGCTGTGCTGGCCCTCGCCAAGGAGCACGGTCTGTGGCTCCTGTCCGACGAGATCTATCGCCGGCTCGTCTTCGAGGGCGCCCCCGCCGCGAGCCCGGCCACGCTGGACGGCGACGGCCACACGATCGTGGTGGATGGAGCCAGCAAGTGCTTTGCGATGACCGGCTACCGCATCGGCTTCGCGGCGGGCCCCAAGGAGGTCATCGGCGCCATCGCACGCCTGCACAGCCAGATGACCGGCGCTCCCAACGCGATCTCCCAGGCCGGCTACCAGGCCGCCGTGGAGGTCGGCACGCCCCCGGAGTTCGAGCACATGCTCGCGGCCTTCCGCGAGCGCCGCGCCGCTCTCCTCGAGGGACTCGAGCGCCTGGGCCTGGAGACCCCCGAACCTCGCGGAGCCTTCTACGTGTTTCCCGACATCGGCCCCTACCTGGACGAGCGCGGTTCGGTCGGGTTCTGCGAGGACCTGCTCGAACGGGAGGGCCTGGCCATCGTTCCCGGCGCCGCCTTCGGCATGGACCGGCACGTCCGCCTCTCCTACGCCACGGACCTGAAGAACATCCACCAGGCCCTCGATCGCCTGGGTAGCTTCCTCCAGCGCGGCTGATCAGCTCGGCGGGTCGGACGGACTCGCCGCCCCATCCCCGTGGGGTTCGATCAGATCGAGCTCGCCCTCCCCCTGGGAGAGCTCCGCGATCGCGAGCCACTCCTCGTCCGTCAACAGGTCCTTGGCGGCCAGGATCGACAGGAGGCTCGAGAGGCAGACCTTGATGCGATCGTTCTCCTCCACCAGCTCCATCAGGACCTCGTCCTGAAAGTCGTCCCGATCCCGCTGCCTCTTGCGCTGACGGTGGCTCGAGCGCCGCAGGCTACGGTGCTGATCCTTCAGCTTCGCGAGGTGCTCGAGACCTGTCGTGGGGTAGCCGATGCCGAAAATGTAGCTGTCCATGGGTCCTCCTTGGGTCGGAGCTCTACGCTCCATCCACGTGCCTGCGGGCGTACCGAGACGGGAAGTGGGAT
>JAUIEE010000003.1 GCA_030428965.1 bacterium
CGTGCTCGTCTGGCCGAGGTCCGCGGGGTCCACCCGGTAGCCCAGGGCTCGGTTGTGGACGACGACGGGCTGGTTCTCGGGATCCTGCAGGACGTTCGAGTCGAAGCGACTCGGCATGTCGAACAGACCCGAGTTCGAGTGGATGACGACGCCGGCGTAGGTGTACTCGTCGGGCAGACGCAGGGAGTGGGCGAGCTTGATCTCGAACTCCTCGTAGAACTCGGCGCTGACCTGTCCCGCCACCGGGGACCACTGGATGCCCTCGATGTCGATGTTGAACTTGCTCTCGTCCGTCGCGAGCCAACCCGCGTCGCAGTAGCGCCACACCGTCTGCAGCTTGCTGCCCAGGGGCGATAGGGGCACGCTGGTCACCGGCACCGTGTTGAAGGGCAGGCTCTGCATCAGGGCCGGCACCGGGTTGGACTGGTCGATGGGATAGCCCACCCGCGAGGTCCGCCGGGGTTGAATCACGCCCGCGTCCAGGTCCAGGGTCACCTGTCCGCGCCACTCCACGCGACCTTCGCCCGCGTTGCCCTCCTGGTACTCATCCAGGTCGGAGAAGCGCAGCACGACGCTGGCGTTCATCTCCGGGGGCGCCGTCGGGTCGATCGAGAACTCCACCTCGGGGAGCGGGTTCACGATCGGGTTGCCCGCCAGGTCGGTCACTTCCTGATCCAGCGAGCCCACGGCCACGTGGTAGAGCTCGCCGGCACTGGTCGTGTCCCCCTCGTGGGCGAAGGGCAAGAGCGGCTGGAAGTTGAAGACGCGCAGGTCGCCGTCGCGGTCCACGTTTCCCACCACGGTGTTGACCGCGGAGGGGTCGTCCGCCTGGGGTCCGCGGAAGACGCTGAAGGTCGAGAAGGGACCCAGGGAGCTCGGGTCCATCGGCTCCGTGAAGTTCAGGACCACGCGCGCGTCCGGGTCGACCCCGGTGGCCGGCAGCTCGGCGGCGGGCGGTGAGAAGCTGAGCCAGCAGGCCGCGGGCGCGGTGCCGGAAGGATCGTAGGTGTTCTGGAAGCTGCTCGTTCCGAGGAGGATGTTCGGGTTCGAGATGCCCGTATCCGAGACGTAGCGCAGCTTGAGGTCGCGCACCACGTCATTCACGGGCACCGAGCCCAGCCGGGTCACCTCGAGGAAGCCTTCGGGCGTGGAGATCACGTCGCCCACCTCGGGTCGGCCCTGGCAGATCGAGCTGAAGCTCAGGTCGGCGATGAAGTCGAAGCCCGGCGTGCCCGCAGGGTCGTCGACCACGGCGTCGATGGTCACCGGCCAGTCCCCCAGGATCTCGGGGGCGACGTCGTCGGTCAGGAAGCCGTTGGCCGCATCCTGGGCGTTTCCGGTGCGCAGGGCGCGCACGACCTCGATGGTCTCGGTGGTGAAGTCGACCGGACCGTTGCCGCTCGTCGCAACCCCCTTGCCGCCCAGGCTCCTGAGGATGGAGAACTGGCCTTCCCCCACGCTGGTGCTCGAAGGGATGCGGATCGAGAGGTTGGGTTGTGCGGTGGTCGTCAGGCTGGCCGGCAGGCCCAGGAGGTTGGTCTGCAGGGGCGTCGGCGTCTCCTCGGTCTCGGACACGGTCATGTCGATCAAGACGCGCGTCGCGTGGAAGCCATCGTCGATGTTCGCGCCGTAGTTCCGGTCGAAGACCATGCGAGCCGGGAAGAACTGGCTCGGCGGATAGCCCGTGAGCACCTTGATGTTGTTGCTCAGGTTGACCTCCGACAGCGGATCGTCCCGGAGCGCGTCGTTGAAGCGCACCACGAGCACGCTGTTGCGGGCCACGAAGGAGAACGGCGGGGCGGACGTCCCGTTGTCGTTCTTGGGGGCGATGCGCGAGAAGTCGGAGGCGGCCCGCAACAGGAGATCCTCGAAGGTGCCGTTGCCGGCGTCGGGCTCTCCGTCCGTGCGCCGGATGATCAGCCTCTGGCGCTGGGTGATGGCGTTCGTCTCGAGGATGTAGTCGGACAGGTCCGTGTTGACCTTCTCGTTGATCGCGAAGTCGGTGAAGAGCGGCTCGGCGTTGACGTCGCCGTTGAGGTCGACGTCGTGGACGTCCACCAGGCGTCCCCAGTACATCTCCTCGATGACGAGGCGGCTCACGTCACCGCTTCCGTTGGGGTCGACGAAGAAGGTCGATCCGTCGGGCCTGGAGACCCGCGCTCCGATCGTGCCGGCTTGGACCCCCCCGGAGCCCTGGCCCAGGTTGCAGCCAGTGGACAGCCCCAGCACGAGGCCGGCCAGGCCGAGTCCGCGCAGGGCGGAACGCCAGGAAAAGGGGGAGGAGATGGGCTGATGCGTGCTCATGGCTCTCTAAAGATCGGTACGATCGGTGGAGGGTATAGTGGAATCCTAGCGCCCTGGGCCGGGGGGGTCACGCCGAAGCCGGCAGGGGGGCCCTGGGAGGCCTGGCAGGGGGGGTCGGGAAGAGGTTTCCGGAAGGGGACCTACCCATCACAGCCCCTCGCGATACGCGATTCCCAGGCCGGACAGGGTCAGGCTCGAACCGGTGTGGACGTTGTTGACGAAGCTGAGTCGCAGCTGGAGGAACGGGGCTCCGTCGAGCTCGTCGACCTCCGTGGACCAGGTGGGGCGATCCTGGAAGAAGTCGGGGCGAGCTCCCGCGACGTTGCCGTAGGGATCCATCTCCCCGGCATCGAAGAAGCCGGGGGAGGCCACGGGGAACCCCCGTGCTCCCCGGTAGTCCACCTCGATGCGCGTTCCGGGGGGCCACGCCTCCGGCGGCGGCTCGAACAGAGCCTCCTCGTAGTCCGGCGCGGCGAAGTCCGCTTGGAACCAGATCGAATGGGCACGGCTGACGCGCACCACCGTGTCGACCGCACCCATGTACAAGGAATTGTCGGCCTGGCGCCGGGTCGGTCGCCCCGGAGGATTCGAGCGCGGGTTGAAACCCCCGCTCGGCTGCAGCTCCAGGTCCGGATCCTTGGGGACGCGGTTCGAGGCGTCGTCGATGCCGCCGGTGGAGTAGGCGCGGAAGTTCGGCGTCGCCCTCGAGTTCAAGGCCAGGGAGATGTCCAGGGCGTTCAGCCCCACCCCCTCGTCCGAGGGATAGCAGCGAAACTCCACCAGGAGCGGGAGCCCGTAGGAGGGCACCTTGCCCGGCTGGGCCAGGGATCCCGCCGCGATGCCCCCGTAGAGGGAGATGGGCGGTTCGACCTCCACGTAGAGGGGCAGGCCGCCGGAGAACTCCCCGCCCTGGGCCAGGATCGTCGTGTCGCGCCAGGTGTAGGAGCGGTAGGCCGCCCCGGAGCGGTTGAAGGGATACGGCATCAACGGCACCCCGCCCGGACTGATCTGCAGGTCGGCCGGATCGACGACGTAGCCGAGGCTGGCCGGGTGGACGACCTGTTGCTCGCCAAGGGGGTCGTCCAGGATGTTGCGCGTGTAGAAGTTGGGCTTGGTGTAGAGCCCCGAACCGGACAGCCCCACCAGGTTCCCGACGAACTCGTCGGGGTTCTGAAGCGAGTGGGCCATTCGGATCTCGAAGCGTTCGAAGTAGTCGGGGATCGCCTGGCCCCCCACCGGCGCCCAGTACATGCCCTCGATGTCGAGGTTGTAGGAGGACTCGTCGGTGACGAGCCAGCCGAAGTCGCAGTAGCGCCAGACCATCTGGAGCTTGCTGCCCAGAGGTGACAGGGGGCTCTGAACTCCAAGCGAGAAGGGAAACATGATGCCCGGCACGGGGTTCTGTCGATCGACGGCGGCCAGCGCGCGCCCCGGGGGCCGCGGTCGCAGCACCCCGTCGGCCACGTCGAGGAAGACCTGGCCGCGCAGGTCGGCGCTACCGGTCCCGAACTCGGAGGGCTCCTCGAAGCGCAGCACGAAGCCACCGACCGGGTTCGCCGGTGCGCTGGCCTCGAGTCGAAACTCCACCACGGGAGGCAGATCCGCGGGAGCGTTGCCCGAGAGGTCGGTCAGCCCCCGATCGCCCCCCCCGACGAGCTGCACGTGGTAGAGCTCCGCTTCGTCCCGGTGGGCGAACCCGAGCCGGGGCACGAAGGTGAACTCGCGCAGGTCTTCGGACGTCTCGATGGTCCCCACCACCGTGTCCCGCGCGAGCTGCGGCGCGCTGCCCCCTCCCTTCTCCACCGTCAGGCTCTCGAAGGCCGCGACCCGGGACGGATCCATGGGTTCGTTGAAGCGTACGCTGATCCTGGCCTGGGGATCGACCCCAGAGCCGTCCCCGTGGTCGGGGCCGGATCGAAACGGAACCAGCAGGCCCCGGGCACCTGGGACTGGGGCCCGTAGAGCGTGAAGAAGCTTCCGAACCCCTGGGCGGAGGCCGGGGAGGCCAGCGGGTCGGAGGAGAGGGATCGCAGGCGCACCCCCCGCAGGAGGCTGCGTCCCGCGCTCTCGGGCGTGGGGGGCCCGCTGGACTGCTGCACCTCGAACAGGCGGTCGCCCACGCCGATCACATCGCCAACCCGTGCCGCCTGGGCGCAGGACCGCTGGAAAGCGAGGTCGCACAGGAAGTCGAAGCCACTCTCCCCGAAGGGATCCGGGTCGAGGACACGAACCTCGATCGGGAAGTCCCCCACCACCTCGGGCGCGGCGAGATCGATCAGGAAGCCGTTGCCCACGTCGCCCGCGTTGCCCGCCCGCATGGCGCGCACCACGTCGACGGTCGGCACCCCCAGATCGACCGGACCGTTCGAACTGGAGCTGAGCCCCTTGCCCGTGACGCTCCGCAGGAGGTGAAACACGCCCGCCGACGGATCCGTTCGGGTCGCCAAGCGCAACGCGACGTTCGGGGCTTCCACCCCGACCTGGCTTGCGGGAAGGCCGAGGGCATTGAGCGGCAGGGGCGAGAGGCCGTCCGCGGCCTCGACCTCGGAGATCGTCAGGTCGACGAGGACGCGGGTCGGGTGGAACTCATCGCCCAGGAGGCCGCCGTGATTGGGATCGAAGAGAACGCGCGCCGTGAAGGGGGTCTGGGGTGCGTAGCCCGTCAGCACCCGCACCGCCTGCTCCAGGCCCCGTCGCCCCTGCTCTCCGTCGTCCAGGAGGTCGTTGAAACGCAGGACCAGGGTCGCGTTGCGCGGCAGGTAGCTGAATGGGCCCGGGGTCGAAGGTCGGTCCGACTTGGGCAGCACGCCGATCAGGCGCTGCGAGACGGCCGCCAGGAGCTCTTCGAAGGTGCCGCGGCCATCGTCCGGAGCGCCCCGGGTGCGCCGGATGACCAGACGGCTGCGGCGCGTGATCGGGTGCACGTCGAACTGGTAGTCACCCCCGCCGGGGACCGACTCCTGAATCACGAAGTCGCGCAGCACGGGCTGGGGCCGCAGGGCACCGGATGGATCGACGTCGTGGACGTCCACGAGCTGTCCCCAGGAGACGCTCGAAAGGCCGAGGCGAGATCCCGTTCCGCCGCGGTGAGGATCGGCCAGGTAGAAGCCGCCGCCCGCAGGCTTGGCCTGAAGGGACCCGACCTGGAAATCGGCGGCCGCAGCTCCGCCTCCGCCTCCACAGGCCCCCAAGGCCCAGGCGAGCCCGAGGGCAACCGAGGCTCGCCACCGAGGGGAGCTTGGCCGAGAAGGGGACACCATGGGAGTCCAGCTTAAGGCACGTCCGAGGACCTGTCGTCGGCCCGAGGCCGGGCAACGGAAACGCGGAACGAGAAAGACTGGGTACGGGGACCTGGACTCCCCAGGACGGGATGCACACGCGCAACCGTCCGCAGCCAGGCCAGGGGGTACCGACGTGTACATCTACCTGTCCGGGCCAAGCCGGGGTGAGCGCTCCTCTCCGGGGAAAGGAGCGCCCCCGCGGGCTCAGAACGAGAAGGGGACGCGCAGGAAGTCCAGGGTGGTCGCCTCCGTCTGGGCCGAGAGCGACGTACCGAGGTTGAATTCGACCTCGAAGCGGAAGAACTTCACCGCCCCTGCGGGCTGGGCGTTGAACTCGGAGATGTCCGCCGTGGCCGGGACCAGGATGTTGGCCTCGTTCGGCTGCCCCTGGGCGTTCGCCCCCGTGGCCTCGAACAGGATGCGCACGAAGCCGCCGGTCGGGATGCTGTCCAGGGCCCCACCGGTGACCACGCGGAAGTAGCGCGGGATGATGGAGTACAGAACCGTCTCGCCGCCGACACCACCGATGAAGTCGTTGAGCGTGCCGCCGAACGGGTCCACGCTGACGGCCAGAAGGTCGTCTACTTCGTCGTAGGAGCCGCCCGTGATCACGTAGTCCTGGCTATCGCCCCCCGACATCGTCTCGAGGCGCAGGGTGTAGTTGCGCAGGAGCGCCGGGGTGCGCAGGTACACGTCGTTGGAGAGGCGTCCGGCTCCCGGGTCTCCCGGGTCGGTGATCAGAGGATCCAGAGACGTCCCCTCGATCAACAGACGGGTGGCATCTCCCACGGAGACGCTGACCGTCATCGTGCCGACCTCTTCCGGTCCGAGGATCGGGGCCAGCTCGATCGCATCACCACCGGCATCGACCAGAATCTTGCCCGCATCGGGACCTGCCATCGTGTCGGTTCCTGCAAAGGCGAAGTTCACCAGCTCCGTCGAGCCGTCCGGGGCCTGATCGGCACCGCCGAGCGAGATCCAGCGCGAACGCGCCTTGGAGGAGGTGCTGAAGAGCGGGACCATGGGGAGCGCCGGCGGCCCGGTGATCGCTCCCACAGGATCGACGTCGGTTTCAATGTCCATGGGGACGCGGATGCTGGCCGTATCCATGGAATCGATCGGGGCCAGCGGATCGGGCACGTGCAGCTGAATGATGCCCGGGCCTCCGATGCCGCCGATGCTGGCCAGGTTTGCGTTGTCGATGGGGTCCGCGGGAGCACGAGGATCCCCGAGGCCCCCGTTGCCGCCGCGGGCGTCGAGGTAGATGTGGTTGGCATCGGCCTCGGTGATGGTGCCGCCGTCGGTGAAGTCGATCTGCTGGGCCGACTCCAGGACGATGTGGCCGCCCGAGCCTCCCCCACCGTTACCTCCGATGGAGTTCGTGAAGAAGACGTGCTCGCCGTTCGCGCCGGTGCCTCCCCTGGCGGCGATGCGCCCCATGGGTCCGAAGGTGATCGGGCCGAGGCTGCGGATGTTCACACCGCCGCCACCGCCGCCACCGCCGCCGCCCTTCTCGTCCGAGGCGGGGCCCCAGGCAGGCGGGGGAAAGAGCTGCGTGAGGGCATCCCCGCCGCCGCCGCCGCCGGAACCAGCCAGGATGCGGTCCAGCTCGCCGCGCACGATGATGGGCGGATCCGGGTCGTTCGTGACCGCCTGGATGCCGAAGAAGTCGTTGCCACCTTCCGCCGCCCGGACCCCCGGGCGCATGTCCGTGAACGGAAGCGGTCCCTTGCTGCCGCCTTCGGCCGGGACGTTGAGGGACTGGAACGCTCCGGTGCCGTTGCGCGCCCCGTTGCCGTCCTCACCGGCGAAGACCCGCTCGATGTCCATGCCGTCGGGGGAGAGCCGTACCTGGTCCGGCCCGAAGCGGCCGCCGCCGCCGCCGCCGGGGCGACGCATGCCGCCATCGACCGTGTCGTTCGGGTAGTAGTTCGATTCACCGCCCTCGCCGCCGAGCCCGGTGACCTGAAAGGCACCGAAACCGGTGTCGCCACGCGGCGTCGAGTTCGTCAGCACGCTGCTCGCGTCGCCGCCGTCTCCGCCTCCGCAGGCCCCCGCACCTCCGACCTCGAGGATGTTGCCCGAATCCAGCGACCCCACGTCCTTGGCGGCGAAGCCGCTGACATCCAGGAGGCCGCGGATCTCCACGCTGCGGGAAGCGTTGATCGTCAGGATGTTCGGCCCCTCGGCCTTGAACACGCCGCCTTCCTCGATGATGAAGTCGCGCACGTTCAAGATGCCGTTGACCGCGTTCTGCTGGCGCACCCCGAAGCCGCCGGGGCCACCGGAGACGATCGTGCTGAGGGTATCGAAGGCCAGGAACTGGCCGTCCCGGATCACGACGTCGAAGTCTCCGTTCGGTCCGCCGTCCCCTTCGAACTGGAAACCGGCCGCCAGGCGACCTCCGCCCCAGTCCGCCTGGGCCGTAGGGAAGAGCGCGTCGGGGTCCTGGAAGGACTCCGGGTCATCGCCCCCCACCGAGAAACTCTCGAGCAGCTCGTCGGCCAGGGAGTCCGGGGGGGTGAGATCGGCAAAGACCTGGGTGCTCGTCGGCACCATGGCGAACCCCTCGATCGGAGCCAGCACGGCATCCTGCTGGGCCAGGTCCTCGAAGCTGTTGTCGACCACCGCCCTCAGGGAGCTGGCCGGGGGCAAGACGCCCAGGGCTTCGAGCCGAACCGTGGCGCCCGTTTCCGTGCAGTTGCGCACGAGCGAGACGCGCGTCTCGACCGGTCGCCACACGCCGTTTCCGTCCTGGAACTCCAGCCTCAGTCGATCCTGGCTGATGTTCGACGCGGCGGGACTCACCGGCTGGTTGAACTCGACCACGATGGCGACGCGGCTGTTCGTATCGCTGTAGAGGTTGAGGGGAGCTGCGAAGGTGGGATCCTCCAGGGAGCTGCCCCCCGAATCGAGCTCGAAGTAGATGCGGTTCGAGTCGTCCCCGCCCAGCTCGATGTAGGTCGCGGAGAGCTCGCTGGAACCGACCTCGCGAATGACCGGTACCGGAGGACCGCTGACCGTGTCCAGGAAGGCCGAGGCCGGATCGATCGACACGGGCGTCACGATGGTCCGAACCTGGGACACGTCGAGCGGCTCACCGCGCATGGAGCGGATGGTGTTCAGGGCTCCCGAGTTTTGCCCGAGGATGCGCACCTGGTACTGGACCGAACCCGGCTGGAGACCGGCGTCGGACAGGTCCTCACGGGTCGGGCAGGTGGGCTGAAAAACGATCGTGCGTCGATCGATCTCCGGGATCCCGTCGTTGTTGAGGTCAACCGACTTGTAGGAGAACGTCCCCGAGGCCGTGGCGCCGCTCGCGGTGCGGATGCTGATCGTGTTCAGGCTGACCGAGCTGAAGTCCACCTCCTCGCTGAAGGAGAACTCCATGGTCCGGTTCACGCGCCACACGGTCCCGTTGTTCACGGTCGTGGTCGTCAGCTGAAAGCCACTGACGCCGCTCCCTCCGGTGGTCGAGGAGGAAGAGTTGCGGGTGCAGCCAACCAGGGCCACACCTGCGCAAGCGACGAGGGGAAGTAGGAATCGACGGGTCATGATTTGGGAGGGTGGGCAGGGGAGCTCTAGAGGGACTGGAAGGGGATCCCGATCGCGGAGAGCTCGGGGTTGAGCCCGGTGTCGAGGTTGTTGACGAAGGTCACGCGCACCTGAATGTAGGGCGCACCGGAGACGTCTTCGATGTCGTCGGTCCAGGTCCGAACGTCGTTGAGGAAGGTGATGCTGTTGGACTCGTCCCAGGGGTTGCCGTAGGGGTCGATGCCACTCGCGTCGAAGGGCTCCTCCGCGCCCAGAACGATCGCGGAGGCCCCGCGGTAATCCAACACCAGCTGAGTGCCGTTGGGCTGCTCGCTAGCGTCCGGCTCGACCACAGGCTCCTTGTACTCGGGATTCGCGGACTGGGTGTTCAGGAAGATCGTGTGCACCCGGCTCACGCGGGTCACGATGTCGATCTGCCCGATGTAGAAGGTGTTGTCGAGCTTGCGCCGCGTGGGCCGGCCCGGCGGATTCGATCCCGGGTTGAAGCCACCGCGCGGTCTGCGGTGGAAGTCGTCGTCGGGATTGACGAAGACCTGGTTGAAGTTCTCGTCCAGGCCCCCCTGGGAGAAGGCCCGGAAGTTCGGCTCGGCCGAGGAGTTGATCGCCAGGGAGACGTCGAAACCGTTGAGGCCGACGCCCTCGTCCGAGGGATAGCAGCGCACTTCCATCAGGAGCGGCAAGCCGATGGTCGGCACGCGGTTGCGGCCGTAGAGCTCTCCGGCCATCAAGCCGGTATCCGGACCCCCATACAGGTTCAGGGGGGCCAGGACCTCGACCTCGAGGGGGATTCCCGCACCGAACATCGCGCCGGTCCCCGTGGCCGAGGTATCCCGCCAGGTGTAGGTCATGTACGGCCCACCCGAGCGGTTGAACGGGTAGGGCATCATCTGGGTTCCCGTGGGGGACACGAAGATGTCACCGGGACGGATCGTGTAGCCGAGGGCGCGGTTGTGGACCACCTTCGGCCCGGCCACAGGGTCGTCCAGGGGGAAGGTGTCGAAGTTCGCCCGGTTGTCCTCGAGACCGGAGGTGCGGTGCAAGGGCAGCTGGTACATATCGACGTACTCGTCCGGCAGCCAGCGGCTGTGGGCCAGCATGATCTCGAACTCTTCGTAGCTGTCGGCCGACACGCGCCCCTGGAAGGGCGCCCAGTTCAGGCCTTCGACGTCCACGTTGTACTTGGACTCGTCGGTGACCAGCCAGCCCATGTCGCAGTAGCGCCACAGGGTCGTCATGCGCGCGCCGAGGGGCGTCAGCGGAGTCTGGATGGGCAGGGCGAAAGGGAACATCTTGCCCGGCACCGGGTTCGTCCGGTCGTGGGGCACCTGTTCGTGCGTCACGGGGCGCGGGCGGATCAGCCCCCGATCGAAGTCGTAGAAGAACTGACCGCGGATATCGAGGTTGCCCTGGAGCTGGTCAGGGTCGTCGACGTCGAACTCGTTGATATCGTCGAAGCGCAAGACGATGCCGCCCCCGCGCGCCTCAGGGGCGCTGGGATCGAGCTGGAACTCGACGAAGGGGATCGAATCGCGCAGCTCGTTGCCGGCCAGGTCCGTGGGGCCGCGTTCCCCGTCGACCAGTCGGATGTTGAAGGTCTCCGCCTGGTTGGACTGGTGCTCGAACTCGAGCGAGGGGCGGTAGGAGTAGTTCTTGAGGTTGGCGGAACGCTGCACCTTGGAGACGACGATGTTCGTCGCGTCGGCTTCGTCGAAGCGGCTGCCCTTGACGACGAGGAACGAGTCGAAGGGGCGAACCGAGAGCGGGTCCATCGGCTCGTTGAAGCGCACCACGATCTGCGAGTCGGGATCGACCGCCGTGGACGGGGGATTGGCGGGCTCGGGCAAGAACGTGAACCAGCAGGCGGCGTCCACGGCCAGACCGGGATCGTAGGTCGTCTGGAAGGTTCCGTTCCCCAGCAGCGTGCTGGCCACGACCGTGTCTTCTCCCAGGACCCGGACCCGCACGTCGGAGACTTGACCGGAACCGTTCGGCGCCCCCGCGATCCGGGTCACCTCCAGCAACTCGTCGGCCATCTCTAGGATGTCCCCTTGCCGGGGCTGCTCGCGACAGACGTTGTTGAAGCGTATCCCGACGATGAAATCGAAACCCGCTGTACCCGACGGGTCCGGTACGGCCGAGGTCAGAGCGATGGGCCATCCGCTCACGACCTGGGGAGCCTCGAGGTCGAGCAGGAAGCCGTTGTTCGCATCGGTGGGATTGCCCGAGCGCATGCCGCGCACGATCGGGACCGTGGGGCTGGTGAAGTCCACGGGACCATTGCCCTGGGTCGCCAGCGGCTTGCCGCCGATGTTCTTCAGGAGGGAGAACTGGCCCGTGCCCGCATCGATGCGGGTGGGGATTCGGATCGAGACGTTCGGCTGGCCGGTGGAGGTCAGGCTCGCGGGAAGCCCCAGGGAGTTGACGCCCACGGGGATGATCAGGTCCGGCAACTCGGCGTCGGAGACCGTGAGGTCCACGATGACGCGCGTCGAGTGGAACGCTCCGTCCACCAGGGTGCCGTGGTTGGGGTCGAAGAAGATGCGCGAGCTGAACGCATTCGTCGGCGGGTAGCCGGTGAGGACGCGCACGCTGTCGGCCAGGCTGGTGGCCTCGGACGGCCGATCGTCGAGGGCGTCGTTGAAGCGCAGCACGACGGCACAGTTGCGCGAGAGATACGAGACCGGCTGGGTGGCCGTCGGAGCGTCCGAGGAAGGAGAAATGGGCGGCAGGTTGGCAGCCGCCGCGCTCAGGAGCGAGGCGAAGGTCGACCCGCCGGTCGGCGTCGCCGGAGGTGTCGCCGGCTGCTGGATGATCAAGCGGGTCCGCTGCGTGATCGCGTTGGTCTCTAGAACGTAGTCCGCCCCGTCGGACTGCAGGTTCTCGGAGATCACGAAGTCGCGGAAGACCGGCACCGTCCCAGGCTCCCCGGTGGCCGGGTCGATGTCGTAGACGTCCACGAGCCGCCCCCAGAACATCTGGGACAGACGCAGACGGGAGACCGCCCCTCCCTCGTTGGGATCGACGAAGAAGGATCCTCCGCCGGGCTTGGCCAAGAGCTCACCGACGGGACCGATCTGGGTGCCGCCTCCACCGCCACTCCCTCCACAAGCCGCCAGGCCCAGGAAAAGACTCGAGACGAGGGCGAACAGCCCGAATCGGGCGGAACGCGGAGCGCTGGGATTCGAAGTGAACTGCATCGCGGAATCCGGGGTTGGCAACGACGGGTGGAGAGAAGGTCTCCGGCGGTTCGGGGGGCCGGCAACCTTCGCTCCGGGGGGCAGGAATCCTGCATACGGCCGAGCGACCCCTCGGGGACCCGAAAGCACCGGCGAGTCGGGCAACTCGTGGGCATCGCCTTGGGGACGGAGAGGACGCGAGGGCGCTGGCTCGAAGGATTTTCTCATGGCTTCAAGGACAGTCAAGCGCGCCGAGCTGCCGTCTCGGGGCCGACTCCCCAGGGAATCTAGGGGGGGCTACCTACAAATCCCATGCCGGTTTCGGCTCCTACGGCTGCTTGGCCCTCAGCCCCCACTTCCCGGGCCCTCCAGAGGCTCTTCCGGGACGGAAATCGGCGTTCCTGCCCCCGGGAAGAGCGGTTCTAGCTCCGAACGGGGCCCCAGGGGACGTGCGTTTTCGCTCGTTTAGCGCGTCGCGGCCGAGAAGCCCAGGGCCGTCGCTTCCGCCTCGTCGCGAAAGAAAATCAGGTGATCGGGCCGGATCCTTCGGGCCGAAGCCGAATCCCGGTCGTGGAAATGCCGGGTCGTCGAGCAGCCCACGAGCCCGATCGGCATCTCCTGGGAGCAGTAGCCGCAGACCGCCCGCAGCGGGTCGCGGGAGGTCAGGCGAAAGGCCAGCTGCAGGTGGCGCTCCTCGGTGTTCGACACGCAGGTCGGGTTGGGGCACGGGTTGGTGCCGGCCGCCACGGGCCACAGCCGGGCACCGGCGGCAGGCGGCGAGGACTTCAGCTCGATCTTGCCCAGGAGGAAGCCCAGGATCGCCATGCGGATGGGAACGCCTCGGGCCGCCTGCTTGAAGTAGATGCTGCGGGGATCGTCGTCGAGCTCCGAGCTGATCTCGTCGCGGCGCGGCAGAGGGTGCATCACGACCGCCTCCCGCAGGGAGCCGGCCGACAGCGAATTCTGGCCCAGTTTCATGTAGGACCGTGACAGATCGTCGTCCTTCCCATGGCGCTCCGTCTGGGGCCGCGTCATGTAGACCGCATCCACCCGCCCCACCCGCAAGCCGCGTGAATCGGTGAACAGGGACAGCTGGTGCGGCTTCTGGGGCGTCATGTAGACGACGTCGCTCTCCTCGGCCAGGTCCCCCAGCTCGGAGGCATCCGCGCGCACGGGCTCGGCCCCGTACTCCTCCCGCAGGCGCCGCACGACGTAGGGCGGCAGCTCGAAGCCACGGTGCGGCACGCAGACGATGTTCGCACCGAAGCGAGCCAGGGCGTAGACGAAGGAGTGGATCGTCCGGCTGTAGAGCAGGTCTCCGGCCAGGACCACGTCCAGACCCTCGATGTGGCCCTTCTCGATCCAGAGCGTGTACAGGTCGCACAGGGTCTGGGTCGGGTGTTCGTGGCTGCCATCCCCGGCGTTGATCACCGGGACGTTGGAGTACTGGGCGGCCAGACGCGCCGCCCCCTCGCTCGAATGGCGCAGCACGATCAGGTCGGAGTAGGACCCGCTCACGACGCGCACGGTGTCCGCGAGGGACTCGCCCTTGACCGCGCTCGAGCTGCGCATCTCCGCGGCGGTGAGCACCCCGCCCCCCAGGCGCTGCATGGCGGACTCGAAGGACAGGCGGGTCCGGGTCGAGGGCTCGTAGAAGAGGCTGGCGGAGATCAGTCCGCGGCAGAGGTCGGCGTGGGCGCGCAGATCGACCGCGAAGGCCTTGGCCTGCTCGAAGAGCTCCTGGATCTCGGCGACGCTCAGGTCGTCGACGGAAACGAGGTGTCGAATGCCCTTCACGGCCGCCGACCTGGGTCCAGGCCGGGGAGCGGACTCCTCCGATCCACCTTCGATGCGTTCCTCATCCAGTCTTGCCAAAAGTACGGGATGACCCGGTTGGGATCAATGTGACAGGAGCTCGTTTCGCAGCCTTCCCAGGGAACCCTGGTCCGGCGCGGCGGCGATCTGCTCGAGAAGCGCGACCTGGACCGGCTCGAAGGGCACGGCGGCCCCCGGCTGCCACGGTCGCTCCGGCAGCGCCAGGACCTCCAGCACCTGTTCCAGGACGAGGGCACGCGCCCCTTCAGGGTCGGTCCAAGCCGAAAGCGCCTTTCCGCCGGGCTTCCGACCGAGGAGATCGGCCCGGCTCACGACGGTCCGCAGGTTGGCCCGGCCAACGCCCTCCGGCACCGGCGGACACGCGGGTGCCGGCGACAGCCACAGCAGCACGTCGGCCCTCTCCCGGAGCTCGCGACCCCGTTCGACACCGAGCTGCTCCAACTCCCCTGCAGGCCCCTCGGGCGCTCTCCTCCCGCCCCGCTCCCCGGCCGTGTCGACCAGCTCCACGGCCCAGGCTCCGATCTGGGCCCAGGCCCGCACCGGGTCGCGGGTCGTGCCGGCCTCCGCGCTCACCACCACGCGCTCGTGCCCCAGCAGGACGTTGAGCAGGGTGGACTTGCCGGCGTTGGCCGGCCCGGCCAGGCACACGAGCGGCGGATCGATCAGGAACCGTGCGGCCCGGGCCCGCTGAAGCAGACACGCGGCGACCTGTGCCCGGGCCCCGGGGGCCAGCGCCTCCAGGGCTTCGAGCTCGCGCCGCAAGGCCCCTTCCGACTGGTCCAGCAGCATGCGGGCCGCGGATTCCGAACGGGCCCGGGAGGCGAGCACGAGGGCACGCTCTTCCAGGGAAGGCCTCTCTTCGGACCGCTGGGCGGGCACCAGCTCGAGCACGCTCTCGACCACGGCCGGACTCCCGTGCAGGTGCAGCTCGAGATGCTCCTCACCCAGCCGCACGCACAGGCTCTCGTCGAGCAGTTCCCCCTCGCGGTAGAGGCGCAGGAGCCGCGCCTCCCCCACTTCCGGCAAACGCCCCGCGCTGAGCCCGCGCACGAAGGCCGGGGCCGAAGGGCCGCGGAGCTCCACGACCGCCACTCCCCCGCGACCGGGGGGGGTCAGGGTGCGTGCGATCAGCCCCACGGGGCCGGCGATCCCACGGCTTCCAGGCCAGCGATGAACAGCCCGCGGTGCACCAGCTCCGCCTCTTCGCGCAACGGCCGATCCGTGAAGGCATGGGGCTCGAGCAGGAAGCGACGGGCACCTCCCGTCAAGACCACCGGGGCCTCTTCCAGACCGGCCTGCCGCGCCACGCCCTCCACCAGGGATCGGGCGGCTCCGCGCAGCCCCTCCCCGATCCCGGATCGAATCGCCTGTTCGGTGTCCCGCCCCAGGGGGGGAGGGCCGGCGATCGGTTCGACGAGGGGCAGACGCGCGGCTCCTTCCGCCAGGGACCGGGCCTGGAGCTCGGGTCCCGGTGCGATGGCGCCCCCCAGGAAGGAACCCCGTTCCCCTGGACGGTGCAGCACCGCGTCCACGGTCAGGGCCGTTCCGAGATCCACCACGATGGCCGAGGATCCCAGCAGCTCGAGGGCTCCCCGGGCTCCGTAGAGTCGGTCCAGCCCCACCTGGGAGGGAACCCGACAGAGGTTCTCCAGGCCCGGATCCGGAGCCTCGCACAGGGTGCGCACCAGGGAGCGCACCACGCCGATCACCCGCTCCGCCAGCTGGGGACTCGCCACGCTGGAAACGAAGGCCCACTCGATCGCGCCGTTTCCCGCCAGCCAGCTCCCTACCCGCTCCGGCAGACGTGCCAGCCCCTCGAAGTCCCCCCGGGCCTGGCACCTACCCCCTTCCCAGACCCGCACCTTGCAGCGCGTGTTGCCCAGGTCGACGGTGAGCCCTCGGAGCGCGGATCGCTCTCCCGCCATGGCGGCCCTCCCGGAAACCTCAGTCCTGGGGCGAGCGGAACAAACGGGTGAACTCGCGGCCCTTGTTCTCGATCACGACCACCCATTCGTCGGTCGTGTCCGCCGCCTTCTTCACGTAGGCGATGGCACCGTTGACGCTGGTCACCTTCTCGCCGTTGATGCTCTTGATCACGTCGCCGCTCTGCAGGCCGTGGGCCTCGGGCAGGGAGCCGCCGGCCACGTAGGTCACGGCGATCCCGGTCACCTGTCCGGTGCGCGGGTCGCGGTGCTTCTTGTAGCGCACGTCCTGGGAGAGGATGCGCGAGTAGTCCTGCTCGAGGGTCTGGACCGTTTCGGTCCCCACCTGCCAGACGTTCTTGCCGACCAGCTGCGTCTGGGCAGGCCGCCAGGTGGAAGCGCCCGCGCTCCTCTGAATCAGCTGCTGGCGTTCGGGAATGATCGCCCCATCGGTGCCGACCTTGACGATCTGGGCCCGGCCGCTCGGAAACTCGACCGGGGCGAGGATCTCGGGCTCGCGGTCGTCCCCTTCGAACACGAAGTGCACCCCTCGGCTCGAGATGCGGTCCACGCGGGCGTAGGCGTGGGGCTCGGGCAGGGTCTCCCCCACCCGCAGGATGTTGTCCTCGGGATCCTTGCGCTGCAGGGTCCGCTGCAAGAGCACGTTGTCGGTGTACTTGACGTAGGCCAGGCTGCCGGCCGAGTCGTCCGTGTCCACCCGCACCACGAGCACCTTGAGGAGCTCGGCGACCTTCTTCTTGGGGGTCTCGACGACCTTGGGCTCTTCCTTCACCTCCCGGATCTTGGGAGCCTCTTTCCCCGTCCAGTCCATGTTGTGGAACACGGCCTGGACGAGCTTGTAGTCGACCACGTTGTCCTTGGGCGGCTCGGGGGTCTCGATGCTGTCGAGCACCTCCCGCTGGGCCTCGTTGCTGACCCCCAGCTCCAGCTCGCCGCGGTTCTTCAGGAACTCGGCCACGAACCAGGCCAGGTAGCCGCCCAGGGCCAGGGAGCCCACCCAGGTCAGGAGCTTGATGCGTTGAATGTTCATAGGGCGTCGCCTCCCCATGCTACCCGGGCCGGGCCCGGGAGCCCAAAGCCGAGGTCTGGGGCGAAGCTATCCCCTGGGACGCCCGGCCTCTGGAACTATTCCCCGCCGGCCAGGCGAAGTCGTCCGCCCCCGCTGCCCGGCTCGGCCAAACCGGTCTTGCCGTCGCCCAGACGGGCGCTCTTGAAGCCCCGCAGGGCCAGGAGGAGCTCCTCGGGGCGGTCGCTGGCGGAGAGCGCCACCTCGAGCTCGATCAGGTCCTGCTGGACCAGGCGCCGCAGGGAGTTGTTGAAGGACACGAGCCCCTCGTCGGTCCCGACGTCGATGATGCGGGAGAGCTCCCCGACCTTGCCCTCGTAGAGCAGCTCTCGCACCCGGGGGGTGCTCAGGAGCAGCTCGACCGCGGGCACCATGCCCTGGCCCGACTTGCGCGGCAGGAGGCGCAGGGACATGACCCCGGCCAGGTTCTCCGCCAGACGCTGGCGCACCTGCTGGTGCCGCTCGGCCCGGAAGAAGGACAGGATGCGGTCCACGGTCTGGGGGGCATTGACCGTGTGGAGGGTGCTCATGACCAGGTGGCCGGTCTCGGTCGCGTCCAGGGCAGCGCCCACCGTTTCGGCGTCGCGCATCTCCCCGATGAGCAGCACGTCCGGGCTCTGGCGCAGGGCGTGGCGCAGCCCGTCGGTGAAGTTGTCGCAGTCGGTCCCGATCTCGCGCTGGCTGATCACGCAGCGCACTTCCTGGAACAGGATCTCGACCGGATCCTCGAGCGTGACCACGTGCCGCTCGGCGTGGGTGTTCATGTGCTGGATCAGGGCCGCCAGCGCCGTGGACTTTCCGGATCCGGCCACACCGGTCACGAGCATCAGCCCGCGCTTGCGCAGGGCGAGTCGCTCCAGCTGGGTGGTGGGAAGGTTCAGGGCCGACAGCATGGGCGCGTCGCCCGAGACCCGCCGCAGGACCACGGCGGGCTCGCCCATCTGCTTGTAGGCGTTGAGGCGGAAGCGACCGAGGCCGTCCAGCCGCAGGGCCGTATCCACCGACCCCTTCGCGGCCCAGACCTTCATGCGGTCCTCCCCGACGATGCCGTCGAGCACCTCGAGCAGCGGGCCGGCGCCGGGAACGCGACCGGGCAAGAAGTGGATGCGCCCGTCGATGCGACAGGACGGCTTGCCGCCGGCCCTCAGGATCAGGTCGCTGGCCTTGAGTCGCACCATTTCCGCGAGCCATGCCTCGAGCTTGTGGCGCGGTGAGCTGGAAGCCCCGGCGGATTCCCGGTGGCCCGGGTCGGGACCGGTGGGGAGCTGGGGCCCGGGGGTCGGAGGCGGCGGCGCCTGGTGCAGGGATGCCGGAGCGACGGGCGCTTCGGAGGGCGCCGGGGCCATCGGTCCGGGCGAGAGCGGGCCCGAGGGCGGCAGGGCCCCCTGCAGAGGAGACGGCGGTGGCTGAGGCGTCGGAGCAGGCGGGTTCCCGGGCAGGGCGCTCTCGACGCCGGGCAGATCGTCCAGGGAGAAGCTCTCTTGGAGCGATCCGTCTCCGAACCCCATGGGGTCGAGGGGGTCGGGCTGGGACATGGGATCGGATTGGTGCACGGGGAACCTCGGTTGAACACCCTTCTCGTGGGGCCTGACGTTAGAGATCGGTGCCCGGATGAAGCGGGCTTGAGCGCGGGCTCGATCTCTTCGCGGCCCCGCCCCCTCCCATACGGGAAGAGATTTCCCACGGCGAGCGCCGGCACGATCCCCGGGGCCCTTGGCAGGGCACGGGCCGCCGGGAGCTAGTCTTCGGCGTGCACCACGGTGTACGCCGCTCGCAGGAGCTCCCCCAGGCCCAGGCGCTGGAGACTCGAGATGCGGTGCACCGTCTGCCCCAGGCCCTGCTCGAGCTCCCGGGCACGCTCCTCGTCCTCGGGACCTTCGACCTTGGTGGCCACGAACAGGCGCGGGCGTCGATAGAGCTCGGGGGAGTAGTCCGCCAGCTCGGCCTCCAGGACTCCCAGCGCCTCGGCCGCCGGCAGGTCCGCCGAGGCGGAGCAGTCGACCAGATGCAGCAGCACCTTGCAGCGCTCCACGTGGCGCAGGAAACGATGGCCGAGACCCGCCCCGGAGGAGGCCCCCTGGATCAAGCCGGGCAGATCGGCCACGACCAACGTCTCCAGGTGCCCCACCTGGGCGATGCCGACCTGGGGGTGCAGGGTCGTGAAGGGGTAGTCCGCCACCTTGGGCGTGGCCCCGCTCACGGCGGCCAGGAAGGTCGACTTGCCCGCGTTGGGAAGCCCGATCAGACCGACCTCGGCGAAGAGCTTGAGCTCGAGGCGCAGGGCTCGAAACTCCCCCGGCCGACCCGAGTCGGCCCGGCGGGGCACCTGCCGCACGGGGGTCGCGAAGCTCGCGTTGCCCCGTCCCCCATGGCCCCCCGCCGCGACCACGAAGGACATCCCCGGCTCGCTCAGGTCCCGCAGCAGGTGGCCGCGTTCGCGGTCGTGGACCAGGGTGCCCACGGGAAGCTCGATCACCAGGTCCTCGCCGCTGGCCCCCGTCCGCTTGCGGGGTCCACCCGGTCGGCCGTTGGGAGCCCGGTAGGTCGGCTTGCGGCCGACGCTCAGGAGGGAGTGGACGCGCTCGCTGGCAACAAAGACGACGTCAGCGCCCTTGCCCCCGTCGCCCCCGTCGGGCCCCCCCTTGGGGACGTACTTCTCGCGCCGGAAGGAACTGAGCCCGTCCCCTCCCTTGCCCGCCTGGACGGTCAGCTCGCACTCGTCGCGAAACACGGGGGCAGGCTCCGGGGTGGACCGGGGCCGGTCGAGGCGACCTAGGCCTCGAGCGGATCGACGTGCACCCGCCGGTTCTCCTGGAAGCGTACGCGACCGGGAACCTTGGCGAAGAGGGTGTAGTCGTTGCCCATGCCGACGTTGTGCCCCGGACGGAAGCGCGTTCCGCACTGGCGAACGAGGATCGTGCCCGGGGTGACCGACTGGCCCCCGAAGCGCTTCACGCCCCGGAACTGGGGGTTGGAATCACGGCCGTTGCGGCTCGAGCCCTGTCCCTTCTTGTGTGCCATCGGATCGTTCTCCTATCCGTCGATCGCGGTGATCTTGACGCGCGTGTAGCCCTGGCGGTGACCGCGCTTGACGCGCACGTTCTTGCGGCGCTTGAAGCGGAAGACCACTTCCTTCTTGCCCTTGACGTGCCCGAGGACTTGCGCGGTGACGCTGGCTCCCTCGACGGTCGGCTTGCCGACGCGCACGTTGCCTTCGTTAGAGACCAGCAGCACCTGGTCGAAGGTCACCTGATCTCCGGTGGAGAGCTCCGAGTGCAGGTCGCAGTCGAGGACGTCCCCGACGCGAACACCGGCCTGGCGGCTCTTGTCTGAAATTACGGCATACACGTTCGAAATCCCCCGTCGAAGACGGTTCCTGGAGCGATTAGGGCGGAGAAGTCTAGCGGTGCCCCGGGAGCCCATCAAGGGTTCACCGGGGCCCCTGGGCCCTATCTTTTGCGCCGCCCCCCGGGACGGACCTCACGGCCGTCGGCCCGCAGGTAGTGCAGGACGCTGTCCTCCACCTGGTCGGGGACCGACAGGAGGGTCAGCTTGCGGCCGCTGGACTCCTCCAGGGCCTGGAGCTCGCCGGACAGGTTCTTCTGGAGGTACTCGATCACCTCCGGGTGGGCGCGCACCTCGACCTCGGTGAAGCCCTTCAGGGAGAGAGCGGTGCCGAGCCGGCGCAGGATGGCCTGGGCCCGGGAGGAGGACGTCCGCTGGCGGCCGGAGCCCCGGCAGCGCCGGCAGGAGTCGTAGACCAGCTTGCTGAGCCCGGGGCCCAGGCGCTGGCGCGTGAGCTCCAGGAGCCCGAACTGGGAGATGCGCCCCAGCTTGCTGCGGGCCCGGTCCCGGCGGACGGCGTCCCGCGTGGCCTTCTCGACCTGGCGCCGGTTCGCGGTCTTCATCATGTCGATGTAGTCCAGCACGATGATCCCCCCCAGATCGCGCAGGCGAATCTGACGTGCGATCTCCGGCGCGGCTTCCAGGTTCGTCTTCAGGGCGATGTCCTCGAAGTCGGCCCCCTCTTCCCGCGTGCGGCCCGAGTTGACGTCGATGGCCACCAGGGCCTCGGTCTGGTCGATCACGATCGAGCCGCCCGAGGGCAACTCGACGCGCCGGGAGAAGATCTTCTCGAAGTCCTGTTCGACCCCCTGGGAGTGCAAGAGCGGCCGGGACCCCTTGTGCATCTTCACCCGATCGAGGTGCTCCGGCATGAGGCGCTTGGTGAACTCGACCATGCGGTCGTACTCGCCGGGGTCGTCGACCAGGACGGCCTCGGTCTCGGACGTGAAGAGGTCCCGCATGGTGCGGATGGCGACGTCCGACTCCTGGTAGAGCGGCGCGGGGTTGCGGCCACTCTTGAGTCGACGCGAGAACTCCTCCCAGGCGAGCAGCAGGTAGTCGAGGTCGCGCTTGATCTCCGCCTTGGTCTTGCCGACCCCCGCGGTACGCACGATGACCCCCATCCCCTCGGGGATCTTGAGCGCGGAGAGGATGCGCTTGAGGCGCCGCCGCTCCTTCTCGTCCTCGATCTTGCGGCTGACGCCGGTCCGCTGGAGGGACGGCATCAAGACCAGGTAGCGGCCGGGAATCGACACGTAGGTGGTCAGGGTGGGCCCCTTGTCCCCGATGGCGTCCTTGGTGATCTGGACCGCCACCATCTGCCCCTTCTTGACCAGCTTCTCGATGGGGAGAATCTTGCGCGACTTGCGGTTGCGCCGGACGGAGCGGGTCTTCCTGGGCTCGGGCTTGGCCTCCTTCTCGGGCTCGTCCTCGTTCTCCGGATCCGCATCGGGATCCGCATCCGAATCGAAGGCCTCCGACTCGACCGGGGTCTGCAGGAGCTTGTCGAGGCTCCAGTCGTCCTCGGCGTAGCAGGGCATCAGATCCGAGGCGTGCAGGAAGCCGTTGCGTCCCTGGCCGAAGTCCACGAAGGCGGCTCCGATGGCCGGCTCGAGGTTGACGACGCGCCCGCGGTAGATGTCGCTCACGAAGGACACCTGCTTCTTCACGGTCATCTGCAGGTCGACGATCTTGCCGTCTTCGACCACCGCCACGCGGGTCTCCTCGGGGTCGGCGGCATTCACCAGGATGATGCGATGCTTGGGCGGCGTCTCTTGCGCCGGCTCGTCCTCGTCGTCGGCGCGACTGCGCCGGGAACCGGACCGCTTGGAGGTCTTCTTGCTCGCCTTGGAGGACTTCTTCTTGCGCGAGGTGCGCTTGGCGCGGCCGTTCTTGGCCGGTCCCTCTTCGTCGGAGATCAGCACCGCTTCCTCGGGCAGTTCGACCAGCTCGGGAAGCTCGTCCTCCTCACCGGGAATGGCCTCGATCTCCACCGCGGTCGGCTGCTTGCGGCGGCCGCCGCGTTTGCCCCGGCGCGAGGAGCGCTTCTTGGGCTTGGCCTGAGCGGCTTCGGTCTTCTCCTCGTCCTGGGTCTTGTTCGCGCTCGTCTTGCTGCGCTTGCGCGATCCCGATCGCCGCGAGCGCCGGGAGCGGCTGCGGGAAGAGCCGCCCTCGCCGGAGTCCGAGGAGCTCTCCTCCCTCTTGGGCTGGGAGGGAGCTTCCTCCCTCTTCTCCTCCGACTTGTCGTCCGAGGGCTTCGAGGAAGATCCCCTGCGACGCCCGCCCCGGCTTCCCCGACGGCGGCGTCGGGTGCGGGAGGAGTCGGAAGAAGAGGTGGCTGAGCCACCCGCCGCCTGGCGAGGGGCTGCGGAAGGGGGCCCGTCGATTCCGGCGCCGAAGCCAGAGGCTTCGGACCGAGGGGCCGAGGAGGCCAGGGGCCTCTGTTCGATTCGTCGTGCTCCGAGGTTGGGGCCCGGGATCCCCGCGGGGTTCGGGCTCGGGGGGATCGGAGTCCCCGGGAGCGAGTGTTCTCTCATCGAGATTCTTCTTGTTGGCAAAGACCCGAATCGGCGGCCTGACCGTGGGCCGGCGCCAGAATCCGGTTCGACTGCAGTCGGCGCCTGCCGGGCCCTCGGGGCCACGGGCACTCGCGCGCGGGACTGCCTGTACGGTTGAAAAAAGAGCGATCCTAGGTCCGTGCCGCCCTGGGCGGTCTCCGGGCCTCTGCGTGGCCGACGCATCCGCCGGGATCGGCAGGTCGCAGCGAGTGCCTCCTACCGGCCCGACCTCCGCGGGGCCTGGCTCGTCTCAAGGACATACGATGTCGTCCGAGCGAAATCCATGCCAATTCCCGCGAAGAGCGAAGATCAGCCGGAAACATGTTCCTCCATCCCGGGGCGGCTGTCGATTCTCCAGCCGGAATTTCTCGGCCTCTCCCCCGGGGAGGCGGCCGGCGAGGGGCCCGTTCAGGCCCCTCGCCCGTGGCCGGGCCTCCCCGCGGGGAGGCCCAGGACGCGCGTGACTACTCGGAGTCGGCGTCGGGGTCGGGGTCGGGGTCGGCGGCTTCTGCGCCGCCGCCTTCCTCGAAGCCCGGCTGACGCACGAAGGTCGACCACTGGTAGTCGTCCCCGGCGCTCTGGAGCGGGCGCTCGGCGGCCGGCACCTGGGTCTTCATGCCGAAGGTGCCGTCCCCCTCCAGGAGCTTCTCGATGCCGTCACCGTACTCCTCGCGGCGACGCTCCATCTCCCGCTGGAGAATGCGCTGGGTGTCCGCGCTGGAACGCACCACGGTCGGGGTGACGAAGACCATCAGGCTGCGCCGATCGACCGTGGACTGCTCGTTCTGGAAGAACCAGCCGAGCACGGGGATACGCGAGAGGTAGGGAACGCGACTCTCGGTCACGATCTCGCTGTCGGTGGTCAGACCGCCGATCACCGCCGTCTGCCCGCTCTCGAGCAGCATGCTGGTCACGATGGTCGAGGAACGCTTGCGGGGCAGGGCGATGGTGCCCTCGAGGCCCGAGGCGCCGACGGTGAAGATATCGAATCCGGGCGGCGCAATGGTGCCGTCGCCGGTACCGGAGAGGCTCGTCTCCTTCGGGATGATGTCCATCGTCACCCGGTTCGTGCCCGGGACGACGTGGGGCACCATCAGGAGCTGGAAGCCGACCTCCACCGGCGAGCTGCTGGCCTCCTGCACGGAGAGCTGCAGACCACCGGCCTGGCCTTGCTCACTCTTGGCCTCGGCGTAGCGGATCGTCTCCCCCACGAAGATCGTGGCTTCGCGACCGTCGAGGGCCACGAGCTTGGGAGCCTGGATGACCTCGGTCGAGGTGTCCCGCTGCAGCATGCGCAGGGTGGCGCTGACCTGGGTGAAGGACAGGGCCCCGAAGATCGTGTCGGGCACGAGGGCGTCCCCGAAGTTGTCCACGTCGTTGGCAAAGGGCCCCTCACCGGTGGGGTTGGCGATCAGGAGGTCCTCGAAACCACCGCTGCCCAGGTTGAAGGGGAAGGTGATCGGCACCTGTCCACCGCTCAGGCCGATCTGGGGACCGAGGTCTCCGTAATCGACGCCGAGGCTGAAGAGGTCCTCGTTGGAGGAGCTGACGAACTTGACGTCGCAGAAGACCTGAGCCGGCTCGACGTCGAAGCGGTCCAGCATCTCACGGATCTGGGCGTGCACCTGGGCGGTGTCGCGCACGATGATCACGTTCTGCTCCTCGATGTAGTCCAGGTCGCCGCCGGGGCTGAGGGCCTTCTTGAGGGCGGCGATCACGGGGAAGCGAATGGCCGGATCGACCCGTCCACCGGCACCACCGCCACCGGCCTGCTGCTGCACCTGGGTCGTACGCTGCAAGAACTCCGACGTGATGATCGGGACGTAGTTGCCGGGCGGACGGATGTAGCGCAGCTGGTAGCTGGTCGTCTCCATCTGGGCCTGGAGGCTCAGGGGATCGACGACGCGCAGGATGCCGCGGTCCTCCTCGACGATCACGAAGCCCAGGGTCTTGACGGCCACGTCCAGGGCATCGCGCCACGGGACGTTGGTGAGCCGCAGACTCAGGGTGCCCGAGACCTCCGGAGCGATCACGATGTTGGCACCGCTCAGCTTCGCGATGGTGTCGATGACCTGGGTCAGCTCGGCGTTGTCGAAGGAGAAGTCGACCCGCGGGGGACGGTCGACGGCCAGGACACCGGCAGAGCGCTCCTCGACGACGCAGCCCGCCATCTCGGCGGCCAGGTCGAGGGCCTCGCGCCAGGGAACGTCGGTCAGGTCGATCGAGAGCGGGGTGTCCGCTCCGGCGACCACGACGATGTTCTGGCCCGACTGCTCTCGCAGATACTGAACGACCTCGGAAAGGGACCTACCCTCGACTCTCAGGGAGACTCTGGCATCGGGGACGGGGACCTGTGCGCCGGCGGTCGTGACGATGCATGTCGACGCAAGGAGTGCGCCTAGGATTCGCGTCACGTTCTTCATTTTCGCGCGGAGTGTTGGAGACTTTTTTGCTTGGCGGGGGAGTAAGTGCTGTTCAGCCCGCCCTCGATGGGACGAGCCAGGAGGAGCCCACGGAAATCGAATTCGATCTGGTCGTTGCGGATGTTCCGCACGATCAGCTCGTCGCCGATGAGCTCTCCTTCTGAAACGGGGAACCCGTTGATCAAGGCAACGGGGCGGCGGTCCTCGTAGATTGCGATACCACCAATGCTCAGCTCGATCTCCTCGAAGGAGAGGACGGTCTTGGCGAGCACTTCGAGCTCGCGCAGGGCCTGAACGAGCGGTCGCTTGAACTCGTCTCGCTCCGCGATGGCAAGTCGCGGTTCGAGGGCCTTGTAGGCATCGAGAGCAAGCTCGTATTCATGGAAGTCGATGTGCCGCGCCATGCTCTGGGCCGCCTCGCGAAGGGCAGCCACGCTGGGCCCAGGCCGACTTCCGTCACCATCGGTCATCTTCGAGCGCAGGTCGTCGGCGACGGCGAGCACGTACTTGTCGAAGCGACGGCTGGCGGGGATGAAGGAGAGCTGTCCGGACGACTCGACGCGACGCGCCTCCTCGTCCAGGATGGCCAGCGCCTCCTCCAGGGCGGCGCGCGCCTTCATTTCGGCGATCAGGTTCTCGGCCTGCCCCACCTGCTCCCAGAGCTCGGCTGCGGCCTCGGCCTTCTCGACCATCTCGTCGACGATGGCGATCTGCTGCTCGATCGAGATGAAGTCGCCCTCGGGGTTGCGGGGCACCCTCGGATCGACCCAGGGGTCCCTTCGGCCGCGAGCGCCACGGTACTGGTAGCTCGGAACCTGAAGCTCGGCCGTGCGCTTGGAGATCTCGCTGATCAGGAGGTCACGCTTGCGCTCGTACTGATCGATCTTGACCGTCTCGCTGCCGGCCTTGGGGGCGTACACGTACGTCTCCAGGTCCAGCGTGATGCGGTGGCGAGGGATCTCGGTCGGATTCTTCTGGCGCCGGGCAGCCGACAGCTTGAATGCGGTGATGGCCATGAAGCGCGAGTGGCTCTCCACCCGGTCCATGAAGGAGAGCAGCTGGAAGATGTCGGCTTCCATGTTCAGGGTGTAGCCGACGCGCTGGAACTCCTTGTTGTCCTTGTCCGCCCGGGAAGCCTTCTGCAGCTTCATGCCGGAGATCGAGACGTTCGACTCTTCCTCGAACTGCTGCAGGGTGCGAACGAAGTTGTTCACGTCCTCCTGGTCCGAGAGGATTTCCTTGATCGTGGTGTCGGTCTCACGCTGGATGATGACCTCTTTGACGAGGTCCGGCGTGGTCTTGATCAGCTCACGGGCGTCGGCGATCTGGCCGCGCACGCGCTCTGCCTCGGCCCGACGCTCCTTGATCGTCTCCTTCTGGAAGTAGATCAGGGCGCCGATTCCGCCGGCGATCAGGACGCTGAGCGCGCCGAGAATGATCCATTTCTTCTTCTCGTTCACGGCTGCTCCCTCCTTCTCTCCTCAGGGGCCTTCAGCCCGAGCTCGAGCGGGAAACTCCACACGGCCGAGGGGACGAGCTCCTCGTCGTAGTTGCTCTGGGAGCCTTCGGGGCGCCCGGGCTTCATGAAGTCGTAGATGAAGTTGGACTCCTCGACGTCCTCGAGGAAGTTGGCCACGTGGGCGAAGTTGTCCGATCCGGAGAAGCCCTTGGCTTCCAGACGGCCGAACTCGTTGTTGCGCTTGTTCTCGCGCTGGTCCACGTTGAGGGAATCGAACCAAACGAGGTACTTCTCGCCATCGCCGCCGATGTTGACGATGTCGACGAGCTCGTCGGTCTTGCGGGTCCACGAGACGCGGCTGTTGGTCACGGTCGCCAACATCTCTTCACGAGCGTTGAAGACGGCGGACTCCTTCTCCAAGTCGTGGTGATACTTCACCTGACCCTCCAGGCCCTGGAAGGTGTCCTGCAGGACGGAGAGTTCGGACTTCACCTCGGCGGCGACGCCGAAGGCCGTCCAGCACCACCAGGCCACGAGGCTCGTGTTGATGGCCACCGACGCGACGGTCGCGACCATGAACTTGAACGGCGTTCGCTGCTTCTGCCGGTATTCCTCCGGCAACAGGTCTATGAGAATCATGCTGCGCGCACCCTCGATGCGAGACCGATGGCCACCGCGAGTGACGGTGCACAGGCCTCCAGTTCTTCGACGTCGACACGGTCCGCGGCCACCCTGAGACCCTCGAGGGGATTCCAGGTCCGGGCGGTTCGACCGATCGCTTGCTCAATGAAAGACACGGCTCCGGGGGCCATGGAGCCTCCCCCGGAGAGAAGGACCTCGTCCACGCGCAGGCCCTCCCTGTTCTCGACGTAGTCCAGCGAGAGGGAGATCTCGCTGACGAGGTCCTCCAGCACGGGGGTGATGGCCCGCCCGACCTCGGCCTCGCGGCCCTCGGCCTCGCGCTTGATCGTCTCGGCCTCGATGTCCACCAGGGCGATGGCGCGCTCCTCCTCCTCGAGCTCCGCGTCGTCCAGACCGCACAGCTCCCAAGCATTCGCCAGGGCGAAGACGTCCACGTCCACGGCCATCGGGTTCAGCCCGTGGCGGTTGATCTCGTTGACCTGCTCCTGGACGGCGGAGGTGCGGCAGGCGGCCAGGACGACCGACATCTGCTCGCCGTTGCTGCCGTCGTCGGAAGCGTTGGGGGGCTCCCGCCGCAGGGGTTGGCAGTCGAGCACGACCTCGTCGGCGTCGAACGGCAGGTACTTGTCCGACTCGAAACGAATGGCCTGTCTCAGCTCCGAATCGGACATCTTGACCATGGTGATGTAGCGCACGACCACGGACTGTCCGGATACCGAAGTGACGACGTTCTTGTTCTTGAAGTGACCGTTCTGGAAGACCTGGGTGATCGCTTCGGCGCGATCCCCGCCGGGAGTGATCTCCGAGCGGGCGAAACCCGTAATGACCGGCTCAGAACCGTCCAGGGTGATCTCCACGGCCTTGACGACCTGGCCACCCAAGTCGAGACCGATGATGCTTTTGTTCTTGCGGAACACGTGTGCCTCGCGGGGAATGCGTAGGAGGAGGTGGGGCCTCCTCGGGTACGATCGTTCGCAAGGCCTTTCGGCGAGGACCCGCCAGGAGCTGGAGGGTTTTGAGCCCCCCGGAGCCAAGAAAAGAGGCCCGTAGCCACTCGCCGGGCCGCGGAAAGACTTTCCGCCCTGGCCGATCGCGCCGCAGTCACGGGCTCGCCGCCCGTCGGTGCCCTGGACCCGCCTCAGCTCAGGGGGTCGATTTCCTCTCCGAATCCTTCGGCGAAGAGGCGCTCGAGGGCCTCGACCAGGCTCTCCGCATCCGCGCCCCAGGCGCGCAGCTCGAGCTCGACCCCCGACGCCGCGCTGAGGGTCATGAGCTCGAGGATGCTCTTCCCGTTGACCTCCCGCTCGCCGGAGCGCACCCGGAACTCGCTACCGTACTCGAGCGCCGTCGACACGATGGAGTGGCAGGGCCTGGCGTGGAGGCCTTGGCGGTTGACGATGCGAACCGTTTTGCGAACTTCCAAGCGAAGCCCCCGGTTGGGAAGACGCCCTGAGCTCAGGCTCCGGCCATCTCCTTCAGGAGATCGACCAGCTCGGTGCGATTCGACGCGGCGCGGGCAAAGTTCCGGAAGTCTCCGTCCCGGCCCAGCTGGGAGATCCAGCGCATCATGTCCAGGTGGCGGTCCGGGTCGAACTTCTCGCTCGGGCGAGCAGGTCGAAGGACCGTGAAGAACAGGTGGACCAAGGAGCCGTCCAGGGAGCTCCACTCGACCCCATCGTTGTGCACCGAGAGACTCACGACCACCTTCTCGAGGCCGCTCAGCTTGATGTGTGGGATGGCGACGTTCTGCCCCACACCGGTCGATGCGAGGCGCTCCCGCTCGATCATGGCCTCCTGGGCGGCACTCGCCAGTTTGGAGGGCAGTTGCTTGGCTTTGACCAGGTTGGAAGTCAGTTCTTCGAAGACCTCTTCCTGGGTCGTCCCCCCTAGCTTGACGCTGCACGCAGAGGGTTTGAAAAGCTTCCAGTAGTCCATTTGCTGGGTTTGCATCGGCGCACGCCGGGGTCGAACTCGGGGGGGTGGATTCCCGAGCCTAGCACAATCGGGCCCCTGGATGAACGGCCGGGCGGGCGAGGGAGACCGGCCGAACTCGTCTTCCGGCGGCCTCCCCCGCTCCGGGCCCCTAAGCCCGCAGCTTGCGTCGGGCCTTCAGCTTCTCCTTGTGGCGCCGGAGGACTCGCCCCATGCGCTCCACGGCATCCTCCAGGGCCATGTGAATCGACTCCTTGCGGGCATCGACGACCAGGACGACACCACGCCCGACGTTGGCGATGAGCTCGGCTCGATGGTCGTCGTGCTGTCTCTCCAGAACTGCCCTGATCGAGACGGTCCCGTCGTAGAACTTGACCAGCTGCTGCAGCTTGGTGGCGACGTGGTCTCGGATCCGAGTGGGGTACTCATTGTGGAGAATGGCCACTTGGGTCTTCATGCACTTCCTCCTTGGCGTCGATCAGCGGTGATTGGACTTCGGCCGGTACGAACGCCTGCGACTTCGTCGGAAGTTCGCGCTCCCCCAGGCCCCGGGATCCCCATCGACAGACGGGGTCCCCGAAACCAAGCGAAGACGACTTTCGTTGTGGGCCGTGGGACCCACGCGGGCCTACCCCGCATCGAGGCCGAAGATCCCGTCGGCGCGGCGTCCGCCCGACGTCGGTCTGCCCCAGCAGAGGGCACGCTTCGACCAACCGCAAAGTCCATGGGGTGTAAGACTCACCTTCGCTCCAGCCCCCCGTTCGGTCAAGGTCACTTCCGGGATCCCGATCCCCACCCCGGCCTGGGGTCACCCGAAGAAGCCTGCCCGGCGCACGCCGGTCCCCTGGAAGCAAGGCTCGGGATAGAGGACCCGGCGCAGGTAGAGCCCCGCAGCCGGGGCCGTCGGACCGGCCAGGGAGCGGCGACGGGCCGCGAGCACGTCCTGGACCGCGTCGGGCTCCATGCGGCCTCGCCCCACCTCCAGCAGGGTCCCGGCCAACGTACGCACCATGTTGTAGAGGAAGCCGTCCCCTTGGAGCACGAGGGCGAACGCGTCCCGCCGTGCGACCACATGAATCGCCTGCAGCGTACGCACGTTGGACTTGCGCGGCGAACCTGCGTTGGCGAACGAGCTGAAATCGTGGGTTCCCAGGAGCCAGCCTGCCCCCTGGCGCACTCGGTCCAGGTCCAGGCGGTCGGGCACCCAGTGCATGTAGGCCTCCCCCATCGGAGGCCGAAAGCGCGTGGTCCGAACCAGGTACGCGTAGCGCTTTCCCCGCGCGCTGTGCTGGGCGTGGAAGTCCTCGGGACAGGTCTCGGCCTCCAGCACCACGACTCCGGGAGGAAGGTGGGCGTTGAGGGCGAAGGGCAGCCGATCGTCCCTCAGGCGCGTCTCGCTGTGGAAGCTGGCCACCTGGCCCATCGCGTGGACGCCGGTATCGGTTCGGCCGGAACCGAAGACGACCACCCGGTGCCCGGAAAGGACTTCCAGGGCTTCCTCGAGCACCTCCTGGACGGACAGGAAGCCGGCTTGGCGCTGCCATCCGAAGAACTGCGAGCCGTCGTAGGCGATTCGAACGCGGATGTTCCTCATGGGGCGGGAGGGCCGCGGGCCCTACCGGCCGAGGGACTCAGTACTTGCGGCGGCGGTAGGAGCTCGGGATGCCCAGCTCCTTACGGTACTTCGCCACGGTGCGACGGGCGAGCTTGACCCCCTGCGCCCCGAGGGCCTCGACCACTTCGTCGTCGGACAGGGGGGCCCGAGGGTCTTCCTCCGCGAACACGCGCCGCACCACCTCGCGTACGTCTTCCCGGGCCGTTCCCTCGTCTCCACCGGCCGCGGCCTGGAAGAAGTGACGCAGGGGGAAGGTGCCCCAGGGTGTCTCGGCGAACTTGCCCGAGACCGCACGGCTGACGGTGCTGACGTGCAGGTCGAGCTCCTCGGCCACCGCCGTCATGCGCAGGGGCGAGAGGTGGCCCGGGCCCTCGTCCAGGAAGGGGCGCTGGTGGTTGAAGACGTAGACCGCGATGCGTTGCAGGGTGCGCCGCCGCTGCTCGACCGCGTCCATGACCCAGCGCGCCTGCTCCAGCTTCTCCCGCAGGTAGCGACGAACGTCCGCCGCCTGCTCGCGGTCCCTGGCCAGCTGCGCCACCCCCTCGTCGATCGAGAGCGCCGGCAGGCCCGACTGATCGATCAGGATCTCGTACCCCTCGTCCTTGGGACGCACGAGCACCTCGGGACGAATGGGGGGCTGGGACTCTCCCCCGAGCCGACGCCCGGGTGAGGGATCGAGCTCCCGCAGGCGGCCCAGGAGCCGGTTGAGCTCGTCGATCTCGAGGCCCATGGAGCGGGCCACCGCGGGCAGCTTGTTCTTCGCCACGTCCTCGAGGAACTCCTCGAGCAGGCGGCACAGCTCGCCGTAGTCGGGGTCGTCCGGACTCAGCTGCAAGAGCAGGGTCTCCACCAGGTCCCGGCCCCCGATGCCCCGGGGCTCGACCGCCTGGACCACGGCGATCGCCCGTCCCAGGGCCCCGGCGTCTTCCCCGAGACCGGCCTCCCCCGCCATTTCCAGGAGCCGCTCGTCGGAGACGGCCAGGCAGCCGGCCGCGTCGAGGGAGCCGGCCACCAGGCGCACCCAGGGTTCGAGCTCCTGCTCGATGTCGCCCCAGGGCAGCTGCCCCAGGACCGCCTCTTCCAGCCCCGGGGCCGAGTCGGGCTGATTCTCGAGCCAGGCTCCGTGACTCTCGCTCTCCTCCCAACTCCCCCGTCTGGGGCGCGGCCCCTCGAGCTGGGACGGACCGGGGACCTCCAGGGTCAGGGTCACGTTCTCCTGGATGGCGTGGTGCAGGTAGGCCTCCAGCTCGAGGCTGGGCAGCTGGAGGACTTCGATCGACTGCAGCATGCGGGGCAGGAGCTGCATCTCCTGCTGCATGCCCTGCCGGATCTGCTGGGAGATTCCGAGGCGGGCCATGGACAGCGAGCCCTATCGGACCGTCCTGGCCAGGGGTTGACCCCAAACCGCCCCCGCCGGCGTCTAGATGGGGTTCGCGCCGCGGCCTTCCCGGAGGAGGACCCGCCCCTCGAGGGCATCGTCCAGGACTCCCCGGTGCAGAAACTCGAGGGCACTGCCGGCCGGCAGCCCGCGGGCCAAGCGGGTGACCTTGACCCCCGCGCCGCGCCGATCGAGCTCGCGCAGCACCAGGAGAGCGGTGGCTTCCCCCTCGGCATCCGGGTCGGTCCCCAGGATCACCTCCTGGAGCTCACCGCCCGTGGCGCGCCGCAAGAGACCCTCGAGCTGAAGGTGGTGCTCCTCGGTTCCGTCGGCCGGATTCAGCGCCCCCATCAGGACGTGGTAGACCCCGTGGAAGGCGCCGGAACGCTCGACCGCCTCGACGTCCCTCGGCTCTTCCACGACGAGAACGCTCGCCCGGTTGCGCTTGGGGTCGGAGCAGATGCGGCAGGGGTCCGCGTCGGCGATGTTGAAGCACACGCCGCAGCGCCGGGTCTTCTGGACGGCCTCCTCGATCGCGACCCCGAGCTGCCTGGCACGGGAGTCCCTCAGGATGTGAAAGGAGAGTCGTTCGGCCGTCCGCCGCCCCACCCCGGGAAAGCGTTCGAAGAGCGCGATCAGGCGCTCGAGGGGTTCGGGATAGGCCATCGGTGGAAGCGCTCCTCTTCCTCAGAAGAGGCCGGGCAGCTGAATTCCACCTGTGACCTTGGCCATCGCTTCCTTCTCGGTCTCCTGGGCGCGCCGCAGTGCGTCCTGGACGGCGGTCTGCACGAGATCTTCCAGGAGCTTGGGATCCGCGCCGGACAGCACCTCGGGAGCCACCTCGACCTTCTGGACCTGCTGGCGATCGGCGCTGACGTGGACCCGCAGCGCGCCCCCGCCGGCGGTTCCCTCGACGACCTCGTTGCGCAGGTCCGTCTTGACCCGATCGATTTGCCGCTGCATCTCCTGGGCCTGCTTGAGCAGGTTGCCCATGTCGCCCAGTCCGCTCATTGGGGTTCCTCGACTACGCCGCCAAAGAGGTCCGCCACCTCCTGGGTGAATCCGTCGGCGCGAGGCGCGGACTTCCTCGCGGGGGGTGCCTCGCCCTTCTCCGGCGGGGGCACCGAGCCCTCCAGCCTAACCTCCAGCTCCCGGCCCACGAGCTGGGAAAAGGCCCGTCGGATCGCCGCCTGGTTGCGGCGATCGGCCAGGAGCTTGTGTTCCTTTTCCTCCACGGGCCGGACCGCCAGCACGTCCCCGTCGAGCTGTCCCCGGTTGCGCAGGCACTCGGCCAGGGACCCGTGGGTTCCCTCCAGCTGGGCCAGGAGTTTCTGCCACAGCTCGGGTCCCGCAGGCAGGTCGGAGGACGGCGCCGGGCGAGCGGGCTCGCTGCGGGCTGCGGCGCGGGGCTCGGGCGTCGGCTCGGGGGCCGGGGAGCTGCGTCGCGAGCCGGCCGGCGCGACGGGGGCTGCCTCCTGGGCCGCGCCCGGTCCGAGGCGACCCTCGAGCTCCTCCAGACGACGGGTGAGCTCGCCCAAGAGGAGCGTGGTCGGCTCGCGGCACAAGTCGAGCAGAGTGACCTCCAGCACGACTCGCTCCTGCCCCGGGAACAGCCTCATGCGCTCCCTGGAACGCAGCAGCTCCTGGAGCCAAAGCTCGATGCGTTCGGCCCCCAGACGCTTGGCGAACTCCAGGGCGACTCGCTTCTCCTCGGGCGAACCGGGCACGAGGGGCGTCTTCTCGCCGCAGTGCAGCAGCACGGTCCCGTGCCGGACCCGTTCGAGCAGCCCCGAAACGACCTCGGCCTCGCTGCCCCCGAGATCCGCCAGGCCTTCGAGCATGGTGGCCGTCTCCCCGGCTTCGACCGCGCTCAAGAGAGCGTCGAGGCCCCGGACGCCGCCGTCACCGGCCAGGCGTTCGAGGTCCTGGAGCGTCGGCTCGTTGCCGGCCAGGGCCAGGAGCTTGTCCGCCGAGGAGAGCGCATCGCGCATACCGCCGCGGGCCGAGCGAGCGAGCTCCTCGACCACCCCCTCCCCGGGCTCGACGCCCTCCTGTCGAAACACCTCCGCCAGTCGGGCGGAGATCTTCTCCTCGGGGAGGGGCTCCAGGCGCAGCACCTGGCAGCGGGAGAGGATCGTGTCGAGCACCTTGTGGGGCTCGGTGGTCGCGAACAGGAAGACCACGTGGGGCGGGGGTTCCTCCAGGGTCTTGAGGAGGGCGTTGAAAGCCCCCTTCGAGAGCATGTGGACCTCGTCGATGATGTAGACCTTGTGGCGCGCGCGCATGGGCGCGTAGGTCGCTTCGTCCCGCAGCTCACGGATCGTGTCCACGCCGGTGTGGGAGGCCGCATCGAGCTCGATGATGTCGACCTCGGTCCCCTTCTCGGCGGCCTGGCACCGATCGCACGCTCCACAGGGATCGGGGGTCGGGCCCTCGGCGCAGTTGAGGCACTTGGCCAGGATGCGCGCCAGGGTGGTCTTGCCGGTTCCGCGCGGCCCGGAGAAGAGGTAAGCGTGGCCGATGCGCCCCTCGGCCAGGGCTCCGCGCAAGAGGCGGGTCACGACCTCCTGACCGATCACTTCATCGAAGGAGCGCGGCCGGTACTTGCGGGCCAGAACCAGATACGACATGGGGCTTGGGCGATGGTGGTGAGAGTCGAGTGAAGCGAACGCGCCAGTGGGCCCGGGCCGGACGCACATGAACCCGTGTCCTTAGGGCTGCTCCGTTCCCGGCCTGACCCGGTTCGAACCCGGCCCATTGCACCGGACCGAGCCCACTGCCGGGCTCGCCATTCTATCTCACCGCCCGCATCCTGGGAGAGGTTCGGGAAGGTGGCGGAGAGGGCGGGATTCGAACCCGCGGTGCCGGGAACCGACACACACGCTTTCCAAGCGTGCTCCTTCAGCCACTCGGACACCTCTCCTTGTTCGTACGGCAGGTGGCGGAGAGGGTGGGATTCGAACCCACGGTGCCCAAAGGACACACTGGTTTTCGAAACCAGCCCATTCGGCCACTCTGGCACCTCTCCGTGCTCTGCCGTTGCCCAGCTCGTCACGTGGCTTCGTGAGAAGCCCCGGAGCCGCCGGGCGACTTACCTCTTGTTGCGAAAGAACCGTTGAAGCAGCTGGCGCGATTCAGACGCCAGCACGCCCTCGGTGAACTCGATGCGATGGTTGGCCCCGGGATGATCCAGGACGTTTCCGAGGGAAACCGCGCCCCCGAACTTGGGGTCGCGCACGCCGAACACGACGCGTTGGACGCGGGCGTGCACCAGGGCGCCCGCGCACATGAAGCAAGGCTCGCAGGTGCTGTACACCTGGCAGCCCTCGAGGCGCAGGTAGCCGACCTCGGCCACGGCCTGGCGGACGGCCAGGACCTCGGCGTGGGCCGTCGGGTCCCCCAGTTGTCGCACCCGGTTGTGGGCGCGGGCCAGAACCTCGCTCCCGGAGGGAGCGACGATCACGGCCCCGATGGGAACCTCGTCCTCGTCGAAGGCCTTGCGGGCCTCCTCCAGGGCGACGGACATCCAGCCCTCGTCCCTCCCATCCGGAGACTGCTCGTTCACGCGAGCCTCCGTAGGCGGGCTCGAACGGACCGGGTTTTCATGGAGCGATGGTGAGACCGAAGGCCCTGGGACCCCCGGTTCCGGGGGCTTCTCCCACGGCGCGAACCGCGGGGTGAAAGGTGGTACACCCAAGAGGATTCGAACCTCTAACCTCCTGATCCGTAGTCAGGTGCTCTATCCAGTTGAGCTATGGGTGCACGCAAATCGGGGGGAGGTTGTAGCCCCGGGCCCCTGGGCTGTCAAGCAAGCCCCATCCTGGAGGGCTCCTTCGCGGTGGAATCGCTCGCCGGCTCCGCTAGGCTAGCGCCATGACCAACCACCCGGCACCCCAGCACCTGATCCGGCTCTCCGACTTGGGGGACGAGCTCCTGGAGGACATCCTGGAGCTCTCGGCCCGAATGAAGCGTCGCACCG
>JAUIEE010000359.1 GCA_030428965.1 bacterium
CTCGGACTACGCCAAGGGTCTGAGCATGAACTTCAAGAACCCGACGGGGCTCGAGCAGCAGGTGTGTCAGATTGCAGGGCGCACCCTGCTGGACGGCACCTTCGGAGATTCCCTGGACCCGATGCTGGCCGGCGGACTCGCCAACAACCTGGTGCTGGCCCTCTACGACGAGGTCGACACGCGCACCGACGGCGATCTGAGTGCCAAGCAGACCAACGCCACCTCGGTCTTCGTGCCGGGCGGCCTCTCCGAGGGAGGCGTGCTGCCGGGCATCAGCGCCGACAGCCGTTGGCGCCAGGACAAGGGCCGCGGCTACTTCGTCGAGAACCTCAAGGGCGCTCAGCTCGCCGGGGCGAAGGAAGTCGGCAAGAAAGAGACCCACGCCTTCGAGTTGCGCTCCACCGACGAAAGCCAGCGCAAGGTCGTCCTCGGGCCTTTCCTGGCAGGCAAGCACCTGGAACCCCTGGAGCCGACGCTGCTCGGAGACTTCGCCGACTTCCTGCGTGCCTATCGAACGGCCTTCCTCTACTGGCTGCGCACCCAGGCGGCGGGGAAGAAGGCCTCCGGGGAGCACTTTGCCCAGGTGCTCGGGATGCTGAAGAGCGAGCAGAGCCTGCCCGCTATCCTGGCCCAGGTCTACGGCAAGCCCCTCAGCCACGAGGATCCAAAGGAAGAGTCCCTGGAGGCGGACTTCCTCATGTGGCTCTCCAAGCAGAAGTAGGCCACAGCCTTCTTCGCCGGCCTGGGCCCGGAGCCGGGCAACGCGTAGGCTCTCGCGATGAGCTCCTACGTCACCCACCTGGAAGCCGCCATCGACGGCACTCGGCTCCCGGCCGACGAGCTGCAGACCCTGCACGCTGGACGCCCTCTGTGGGTGCGCTACGACCTCGAGGCGGTGGCCCGGGCGGTCTCCCGCGACCAGCTGAACGGACGGCCGCCGAATCTGTGGCGTTACCGAGAGCTCCTACCGGTCGTCGACGACGAGAACATCGTGTCCCTCGGCGAAGGCATGAGTCCTCTCTTGCCCTGCCCGGCCCTGGGGAAGTTCCTGGGGCTCGAACGGCTGTGGATCAAAGACGAGTCCCAGCTCCCCACCGGCTCCTTCAAGGCCCGCGGTCTGTGCATGGCCGTCAGCCGCGCCAAGGAGCTGGGAGTCGAGCGCCTCGCCATCCCCACGGCGGGCAACGCCGGCGGCGCGCTGGCCGCTTACGCCGCCCGGGCCGGTCTCGAGGCCTACGTCTTCATGCCGAAGGACACGCCGAGGGTCAACCAAGCCGAGGCGCGACTGTTCGGAGCACGCACGTTCCTCGTCGAAGGCCTGATCACCGACTGCGCCGCCCTGGTACGCCGGGGCCAGGAAGCTCTGGGCTGGTTCGATCTCTCCACGCTGAAAGAGCCCTACCGGATCGAGGGCAAGAAGACCATGGGCCTCGAGCTGGCCGAGCAGCTGGGCTGGCGCCTACCGGACGCCATCTTCTACCCCACGGGCGGAGGCACCGGCCTGATCGGAATGTGGAAAGCCTTCGATGAGCTCGAGCAGCTGGGCTGGCTCGAGGACAGCTCCCGTCCCGAGCTCTACGCCTGCCAGTCGGACGGCTGTGCACCCATCGTGCAGGCCTTTGCCCGGGGCGAACGTCACGCCGATCCGTTCCCGAATGCGCACACCTGCGCCAGCGGACTGCGCGTTCCCCAGGCCGTGGGCGACTTCATGATCCTCGATGCCGTGCGCCGCTCCGGTGGCGAAGCTCGCAGTGCTCCAGAAGCCGACCTCGTGCCCTGGATGGAGCGCGCCTGCGCCCTGGAGGGCATCAGCCTCTGTCCGGAAGCGGCCGCCTGCCTGGCCGTCGTGGCCCAGCTGAGGGCCGAGGGCAAGCTGGCACCAGACCGGGAGGTCGTGGTCTACAACACCGGTGCGGTGCAGAAGTACGTCGAGCTGATGGAGAAGCCGCTCCCCACGCTCCCCCTCGAGGGGAGCATCGACTGGGAAGCGGTGGCGGGCGCGCCGACTACTTGACCGCGATCAGGTAGGTCACCCAGGAAAGGCAGTTCTCGCCCTTCTTGGACTTGCGGTAGACGCCGTTTCCATCCACCCCGTTCTTGTCGGTGCCCTCCCAGTACGTTTCCACCTTGGGAAAACCAGCGTCCTTGAGCACGTCGATGACCTCGGTCAAGGACCACAGGCGCCAGGGGTAGGAGAAGGCCTTCTTGAGCTCCGTTCCGTCCTTGAAGCGGAAGTGGATGTAGGCCTGGAAGTCCCCGGTGGCCGGCCAGTACTCGTCCTGATCCCAGACGTAGGTGAAGCCCTCGTCCACCTTGCGCACCTCCTCCATGACCTCCATGGTTTCCGGCCCACCATAGATGTCCATGACGAAGATGCCGTCCTCGGCCAGATCCTCGTAGGCCGCCTTGCAGTACTCCAGGAGTTCACGACGCTCCTTGAAGATGAAGTAGGAGAAGTTCTGGGCCGAACGGATGTCGGGCGGGGTCGTGCTCGGCTCACGCACGTCCTTCATGTGCAGCCGCGCGCGTGACGCGACTTCGCCCAGCGGCGCGAAATTGCGATCGACGCCCCAGGCCAGGACTTCCGGATCGATGTCGAAACCCTCGGCCGTGTTCTCTTTGTGGCGCTGGATCCAGGTCGATGTCAGCAGCCCGGTGCCACAGAAATCCTCTCGGAAGTGTCGCGCCTGCTTCTTCCGGTAGGTGCGATAGACTCGCTCCAAGAACTTCACGTCCTCGTCGGGAGACTGAACTGCAAACTGGTACAGCTCGTGACGATCCGCGGTCTTGGCCGTGAACGTGCGCTTGCCCTTCTTCTTCTTTCTCTTCTCCTTCTTGTCCTTCTTCTTCTTGCGCACGACCTCCCCACGCTCGACGCGCGGTTGATCCTTGGGGGAACTCTTGGAGGAACGCTTGCCCTTCGGGCGGGTCTTCGTGGTTGCCATGCTCGTTGCTGGATAGAGGAGAGATTCGTGAAGAACGAAAAGAGCGCGGGAAGCGTAGCAACCCGCGCTCTCGTTTCGACATCGAGGCCGCAAAAGGGTCGGGCCTCGCGCTGAAGAGATGCGACTACTTGGCGCCGGACGCCTCGCGCAGCTCCTGGTAGAAGCGGCGACGCGCCTTGCGCTTGAGCAGGTCACGAACGATCTTGAAGATCTGCTCGTTCGACTTCGGATCGCGAACCGGGATGCGCACGGTGCCGGGCACGTGCCGCGGCACGCTGACCGTTCCGGGTTCCAGACGTCGGTTCACCTTGCGGGCCAACTCCGCAGGTTGGTCCACCTGGCAGAGGATCCACTCCCCGATCGAGGGGAGGGTACGCAGGCCGGGAATAGTTGCCAATCTCGAGAAGAAGCGCTCACGTTCCTGGTTCATTGGGAAACCTCCAGGTGCCAAGAGAGGCGGGAACCGCCCCTCGTGGACGCCCACACTATCTAGCGTTGGGAGGATCACCAAGCACTAATTGAAGGGCTAGGGAGGGGTGAAAAGGGCCCTGGCGTGGCTCCCTGGGCCTGCGTGGGGTAGAAGTCGTTCATGGCTGCCCCCCCCGCGCAGGGCCCCGGTCTGCGGGTGCAGGTGCCGGGGTCGACTTCCAATCTGGGTCCGGGTTTCGATCTCCTGGGGATCGCCCTGTCCCTGGGAATCGACGTTCGGGCGGAAGCCACCCCCCGCGACCCCCGGCTTCGGTGCACCCCCCTCGAGGGAACCCTGGGCTGGCCCGAAGCGGCCCAGGAGAACCTCCTCTTGCGCGCCTTCCGGCGGGTCGCCCCGGACGGAGGCCCGGGCTACCACTTCCGGGTCCACTCCCAGCTCCCGGTAGCCCGGGGAATCGGATCCAGCGGAGCCGCCGTGGTAGCCGGGCTGCTCCTGGGCAATGCCGTGCGTCCGACTCCGCTGGCGCGCTTCGACCTGCTCGGCCTGGGCATCGAGCTGGAAGGCCACCCGGACAACGTCGCCGCTTCCCTCTTCGGGGGCGGAACCCTGTGTCACCCCGGTCAGTCCCGCGAGCCGACGTCCTTCCCGATCGCACCTCAGGTCGGGTTCGCCCTGGCTTGGCCGGAGGAACCGATGGCCACCACCGTGGCCCGCAACGCGCTGCCCTCCGAGGTGCCGTGGCCCGATGCGGTGGAGAACCCCAGGCGGCTCCCCTTCTTGCTCGAAGGGCTGCGTACCGGGGATGGGGACCTGATCGCCTTCGGCGGTCAGGACAGGCTGCACGTTCCCTATCGCGTGCCCCTCGTCCCCGGAGCGAGCCGGGTCTTCGAGGTCGCCACCGGCCACGGCGCCTGGCTGGCGACCCTCAGCGGCAGCGGGTCCGCGGTGATCGCCCTGGGGCCAAGGGAGGAGATGGACACCATCGCGGCGGCCATGGCCGAGAGCTACCGGAGCTCCACGGGGATGGGGCGCGCAGAGGTCGTGGAGGTGGTCACCACGCCTCCGCGGGTCGAGCTCGATCACGAGCCGTCGTGACCGCCCGGGTCGTCCGTCGACCCCACGTTACGCGGACAGGCTAGCTCGGACCGGCGTAGCCGTGGCGGTAACCGGCGACCAGGGACTGGGTCTCCGCGACGCACGAGCTCTTCAGGGCGGACCGCAAACTGCGCGAGGCCCGGCGGGAGTCGATGGCCGAGAGTCCCTTCAGGGTCGAACGAAGCTCGCTCGGGGGCACGCAGAAGTGGCGCAGTCCGGCACCGACGAGGTAGGCCAGGGACTCGGGAGCGAACTGGGATGCCCCGAAGGCCGAGAGCGGCTTCTTGGCCTCCTGCGCCACCTGGCAGACCTTGGTGACGGCCCTGAGGACGAAGGGGTGCAGGGGCTCGGGGTCCTCGTTCGCCCCGGGCTGCCGGTCGGCGGCCAGAACGTAGCGCTGCAGGGAGCCCAGGTTGAGGACCAGGAAGTCCGCCTCGGCCGCCAGATCCCGGACGCCGAGCAGGGAAGCCGGTGTCTCGATCACGACCCCCACCGGCACGTGATCCTGGAAACGCTCCCCGGCTTTGCGCAGCTCGAAGCGCTCCTCGAACAGGATCTCCTTGACCCGGCGCAGCTCGCCGCAGTCGATCAGGAATGGGATCGCGATCTGCACGTCACAGTCCGCGCCGGCGAGGAGGATCGCCTGGAGCTGGCGTCGCAGGACGACCTCGTTCGCCAGGAGCGCCCGGATCCCGACCTTGCCCAGCGCGGGGTTCGGCTCGCGCTTGGCGTGGAGGTAGTCGACCTCCAGGGTCGAATCGGCGTTCAGGAGCCGGAAGGTCACCGGCGCCCCCCGGCTGCCCCCGATGACCGAGGCGTAGTGGTGCACGAGGGCATCGCGCGAAGGTCGCTTGCGCTCGACCAGGAACGAGAGCTCCGTGCGGTAGAGTCCCACCG
>JAUIEE010000360.1 GCA_030428965.1 bacterium
CGGCGATCTCGAGGGCCGCGGCCTCCGAGATCGGCGTGGCCGAGGGCACGAGCACCTCGCCCGTCTTCAGGACCACGATGTCCCCCACCGCAACGCGCCCGGTGATCGCCTTGGCGAAGGCGTTCTGCGTCTGGTTCTTGCCCTTCTTGACGACCTTGGTGCCGTAGAACTGGCGCAGGATGTCCTGGTCTGTCGAGAGCGTCTCGTCGAGAGCCCGCAGCAGCGTGACCGCCGAGAACTTGCCCGACTGGTCGATGCGGACGGTCAGGATCTCCTTCTTGGTGACGTTCAGCTCGATCCACGAGCCGCGCTCGGGGATGATCCAGCAGTTGTGCAGCTTGCGATCGGAGCTGGCCGTGTCCACGGAGAAGTCCACGCCGGGGGAACGGTGCAGCTGGCTCACGATGACGCGCTCGGAGCCGTTGATGATGAACTCACCCCCGCCCATCATGATGGGGATCTCGCCCAGGTAGACCTCCTCCTCGACCGGCTCCGGCTTGACCAGGCGCAGCCGCACCTTGAAGGGGTAGCCGTAGGTCAGGCGCAGCTTGCGGCACTCGTCGACGGTGTAGCGAGGACGACCCAGCTCGTAGCCGACGTACTCCAGGCACATCGTCTTGTCGTACGAGTAGATCGGGAAGACCTCCTGGAGGAGCTCCTCGAGCCCCTTCTTGCGACTTCCCTGGGCCAGCTCGACCATCAGGAAGTCTTCGTAGGCCTTTCGCTGAATCTCCGTCAGGTCGGGGACGTCGGTGACGTGGCGGTAACGCCCGAATACGCGGATGTCTTGGGTCGAGGTCATCGTTTCAGCGAACGCATCCGTCCGCTCGGTCCGACACGGCGAAGGACCCCGGAGCCGCCGGGAGGCTCAGAGGTCATGGAGATTCGGGACAGGCGGGTGCTGGGACTCACCCAGCGACCACGTCCATCGGACCGGCCCCCACGCTCGAGGGGCAGCCGACGGTACGGTCGAGACGAAGGGGAACCTGGTCCATGGAACTGGACGATTCCAGAGGGATCATGCAGACACGACCCGCCCGGCCCCCGACTGGATACGAGGGGAAACCGGGTGGGTTTGCGGCGAGGAAAGGGCAAACGAGGGAATGCCCTAGTCCACTTTGACGGAACCGCCCGCGCCTTCGATCTTGGTCTTGATTTCCTCGGCCTCCTCCTTGGAGCAGCCTTCCTTGAGCGGCTTCGGAACGCCGTCGACGAGCTCCTTGGCCTCTTTGAGACCCAGGCCGGTGATGGCGCGGACCTCCTTGATGACCTGGATCTTCTTGTCGCCGTGCCCCTCGAGGATGACGTCGAAGGAGGTCTTCTCCTCCGCGCCGCCACCGCCGTCGCCACCGCCCGCGGGAGCCGCGGCCACGGCGACCGGGGCCGCCGCACTGACGCCCCACTTGTCTTCCAGGTGCTTGACGAGTTTGGAAGCCTGGAGGAGCGTCAGCTCGTCCAGCTTGCCGGCCAGTTCCTCGAGTTCCTTCGGGAGCTCGACGACTTCTGTTTCTTCGGACATCGGGATACCACTCCTAGGAGATTCGTGTCTCTACTAGTGAACTTGGGACGAACTCGGGCCGAGGCGCCCGAGCTGGACGGGGTAAGGATCAGCCTTCCTCGGTACCGGCGGAATCGCCGGCGTCGACGTGGGCTTGAATGACGCGGGCCAGGGCACCCTGGGGAGCCGCCAGCAAACCGACGAGCTGCTGCAACGGAGCGGCGATAACGCCGACCATCTGGGCCCGCAACTCGTCGCGGCCCGGGAGCTTCGCCAGCTGACTCGCTTCGTCGGCACCGAGCAGGTTGCCCTCGAGCACACCTCCGCGGAAGGCGACCTTGCCGGCCTTCTTGACGTCCGACTTGTCGAAGACCTTGGCCGCGTTGATCGCATCTTCCGGACCGCCCCAGACCATGGCGATGTTGCCCATCAGCATGTCCTTGGGGAGATCGAAGCCCTTCTCGCCGAGCACGATGCGAGCCAGGCGGCTGCGGACCATGTGCAGGCTGCAGCCCTTCTCCGCGAGGGTGTTGCGCAGGTTCTCGGACTCGACGACCGAGAGGCCGGCCATGGAGACGATGACGAGGCCCTCGGCATCCGACATGGAGTCGGTGAGCTCGCGCACGATCATCTTGTTGACGAGGTTCGGCATGGTCAGGCTCCGTAGGAAATCCAGGCGCCCGGCCCCATGGTGGTGCTGAGGCTGATCTTGCGGAAGAAGTTGCCCTTGACCGCGGGCGGACGCAGGCTCGAAAGGTGGTCGAGGAAGGCCGAGAGGTTCGACTCGAGGTCTTCGATCGGGAACGAACGCTTGCCCAGGGGGGCGTGAACGTTGCCGCCCGAGTCCGTGCGGAACTCGACCTTGCCGGCCTTGAACTCGCTCACGGCCTTGGCCACGTCGGGGGTGACCGTTCCCGACTTGGGACTGGGCATCTTGCCCTGCGGACCGAGGACCTTACCCAGCTTGCCGACGTGCTTCATCATGTCGGGGCTGGCGATGACCACGTCGAAGTCCATCCACCCGTCCTGGATCTTCTGGGCGAGATCGCCGCTGCCGACCTCGTCGGCACCGGCCGCGCTCGCGGCCTCGGCCTTGTCCCCTTCGGCGAACACGACGATCTTCACGCTCTTGCCCAGGCCCTTGGGCAGGGAAACGGCGCCGCGAACGAGCTGATCGGTCTTGCGGGGGTCGATGCCCAACCGCACGACGATGTCGACGTTCTCGTCGAACTTGGCGGCCGGAAGGTCCTTGAGCAGGCCCAGCGCTTCGCGGGGCTCGTACTGCTTGTCCCGGTCCAGTCGCAACCTGGAGGCTTCGTATCGTTTACTACGCTTCACCATGGTGAGTCTGGATCTTTGGCTAGTCGACCACTTGGATGCCCGAGGAACGGGCCGTGCCTTCGATGATGCGACTGGCGTGTTCGATGTCGCGTGCATTGAGATCGTTCATCTTTATCTCCGCGATCTCGGCCACCTGGGCGCGGGTCACGGACCCGACGATCTCGGTGCCGACGACGCCGGCCCCCTTCTCGACGCCGGCCGCCTTCTTGAGCAGCACGGCCGCCGGGGGCGACTTGAGGATGAAGTCGTAACTGCGGTCGGCGTAAACCGAGATCTCGACCGGGATGATCAGCCCCATCTGTTCGCGGGTCCGATCGTTGAACTCCTTGACGAACTGAGCGATGTTCAGTCCGTGGGCACCGAGGGCGGGGCCGACCGGCGGCGCCGGCGTTGCCTGCCCAGCGGGGCACTGGAGCTTGATCTTGGCTTTGATTTCCTTGGCCATGGGTGACTCTTCTTCGGAAGCGGTCGATCAGACCGCTTCGACCTCCCAGTACTCGAGCTCGACGGGCGTAGGCCGCCCGAAGATCGTGACGGTCACCTTGACCATCCCCTTGTCCGGGTTGACTTCGTCGACGGTTCCGTCGAAACCGTCGAAGGCGCCCGACTTGATCTTGACCATGTCTCCCTTGGCGAGACTGATCGCGACCTGAGGACGCTCTTCGCTGTCCGACATGCGCGCCAGGATGCTGGAGACCTGGGTTTCGGTGAGGGCCGTGGCCTCGCCCCTGGATCCGAGGAAGTCTCCGAAGCCGGGCGTCTCGCGCAGGGTGGAGCGGGCCTCCACGGCGCGCGGGTCTTCCGGGTCGGACAGGTCGGCCTGAACCATCAGGTAGCCCGGATAGAGCTTCTTGGAGACCACCTTGCGCTTGCCGCCCTTCAGCTCGGTCACGCGCTCGAAGGGCACGAGGATCTGCGGGATCACGTCGCTCAGGCCCTTGACGTTGATGCGCGTCTCGAGCTGCTTGCGAATCGAATCCTCACGACCGGACTGACAGCGGACGAAATACCACTTGAAGCCCATCACTAGGATCCCCCGAACAAGAGGCCCTTCATGACCCGGGCCAGCACCCAGTCCGTGCCGGCCAGGAAGAGACCGATCAGGACGACGCAGACCACGACCACGAGCGAGGAGTTCAGGACCTGTTCCAGCGAGGGCCACGTCACCTTGCGCAGCTCCGCCTCCGTCTCGATCAGGAGGTCGGCCACCTTGGGCGTCTCTTGCCAGCGGTACAGGACGATCACCCCGACCACCAGGATGCCGAAGGCCACCAGGAAGGCCGGCGTCAGGTCGACCCCCACGACGGGAATCCGGATGCCCCCGATCGGCTCGCTCATCGAGCCCAGCCCCACGATGAGATCGTGGAGGAAGGTGCACCCGAAGAGCAGGAGCAGGGCAAGGGACCAGAACGCGAACATGCGCGCCAGTCTTCCCTGGTCTTCCCGGTAGGTGGTCATGGGTGGGTCTTTTGGAACTTGGAATCCGTTGCGGGTGGGCGAGGGCCCGAGGACCCGGCGCGAGAACGACCTAGAGCTTGCGCTCCTTGTGGTCGGTGTGCTTGCGGCAGAAACGGCAGTACTTCTTCTTCTGCAGCTTGTAGGCCGCCTTCTGACGTTTGTGCGTCGTGTAGTTACGGTTCGAGCACTCCGTGCAGACCATATAGACGTACCGCTCTTTGATCTTCATGACTGAGTCTCAAGCTCGGAGGGGAGCGACCGGCGCCCCCCTCCCGAATAACTGCGTCTACGCGATGATTTTGGTGACGACGCCGGCGCCGACGGTGCGGCCGCCTTCGCGGATGGCGAAGCGCAGCTGCTCGTCCATGGCGATCGGCGTGATCAGCTCGACTTCCATGCGGATGTTGTCACCGGGCATGCACATCTCGGCCTCGCTGCCGTCCATGGCGGTGAGGGTGTGCGTGTTGCCCGTAACGTCCGTGGTCCGGAAGTAGAACTGCGGACGGTAGCCCTTGAAGAAAGGCGTGTGACGGCCGCCCTCGTCCTTCGAAAGGATGTAGACCTCCGCCTCGAAGCGCGTGTGCGGCGTGATCGTGCCCGGCTGCGCCAGGACCATGCCGCGGTGCACCTCGTCTTTCTTGGTACCACGCAGGAGGCAACCGACGTTGTCCCCGGCCTCGCCGTAGTCGAGCGTCTTCTGGAACATCTCCACACCGGTGCAAGTGGTCTTGCGGGTGTCCTCGATGCCCACGATCTCGACCTCGTTGCCGGTCTCGATCTTGCCGCGCTCGACGCGACCGGTGACCACCGTTCCCCGCCCCTCGATGGAGAACACGTCCTCCACGGGCATCAGGAAGGGCTTGTCCACGTCGCGCTCGGGCTGAGGAATGAAGCTGTCGACGGCGTCCATGAGCTCGGTGATCGGCTTGAAGACGTCATCGTTGACGTCGGTGCCGGCGTTGAGCGCCTCCTCGCACTTGAGGGCGGAGCCGCGAACGATCGGGGTGTCGTCCCCGGGGAA
>JAUIEE010000361.1 GCA_030428965.1 bacterium
CGGGGAAGCGTTCCCCGTGGTAGTCCGGGTTGCGGGTGAAGGTGATGCGTTGCTTGGGCACCCAATCCTCCTCCGCCATGCGAAAGGGGCCCGTTCCGACCGGATGGCGGGCGAAGCCCTCGCCGTACGCCTCGACCGCTTCACGCGGAACGATGGCCGTCTGGAAGCGCGCGAGCACGTAGAGGAAGCGGTAGACCGGCCGGGTGAGCTCGATCTCGAAGCGACGATCGTCCAGGACGCGCAGCCCCTCGATCTCTTCGTCGTAGTCGAACGTGCCCCCGGCCTCGACCGCCCGGCTCTGGCGCTCGCGGTAGTCGTCGAACCCCACCAGGGTGTGCGCGAAGAGCTCGGCCCCGACCGGACTCACGCTCGGATCCGCCAGGCGCTTCCAGGAGTAGGCCACGTCCGCCGCCACCAGACGGCGGCCCGTGCCCTCGGGAAAGCACGGATCGTCGTGAAAGCGCACGCCCTCCTTGAGGGTGCAGACCAGGGACGTCCCGTCCGCGGATATCTGCGGCAGCGACTCGAGTAGCAGCGGCTCCAGTCGAAGCGGCTCCTCCAGGTAGCTGTACTGGAGCAGCGGCTGATAGAGCATCACGATGGCGCGGTGGTCGTAGTTGCTGACGCCACCCGCAGGATCGAGGGTGCGCGGCCCATCGGAGCGGACGGGCAGGCGCAGGGTGCGCACCTGGGCCGCATCCACCCGGCTCTCGGGCGCACAGGCCAGGGAGAGAGTCAAGAAGACGGCGCACGACAGGGTCGAGTGGACGAAGGTGTGGGCTCGCAGCACGGAACGAATCATCGTTGGGTGGACTCCTCGCGGTCGCCTTCGACCGGACTCGACAGGTGACAGTGGACCCGATGCCCGGGCCTCACCGAGACCTCGGGCGGCGAGAGCCGGCAGCGCTCCTCGGCCAAGGGGCAGCGCGACCGGAAGCGGCAACCGCTCGGGGGGGACGTGGACGAGGGCACCTCCCCGCGCAAGGGTACACCTTGTCCCGCCTTTGCGCGGGAAACCGTGGGAATCGCCCCCAGGAGGGCTCGGGTGTAGGGGTGCGCCGGGCGTTCGAAGATGTCCTCGCGCGTTCCGCTCTCCACGATCTGGCCCAGGTACATGACGGCGACGCGGTCGGCGACGTGGCGCACGATGGAGAGATCGTGGCTGATGAACAGGTAGGACAGGCCACGCTCCACCTTGAGCCTTGCGAGCAGGTTGAGCACCTGGGCCTGCACCGAGACGTCCAGGGCACTCGTGGGCTCGTCGGCGATGAGCAGCGTGGGGCGCGGCGCCAGCGCCCTGGCGATGGCGATGCGCTGGCGCTCCCCGCCCGAGAACTCGTGCGGGAAGCGGTCCAGCGCGTCGGCGTCCAGACCGACCTGGGACAGAAGATCGATCAGGGCTGGCTCCAGTCCGCCCCTGTCGACCACGCGATGGAACAAGAGCAGCTCCCCCAGCACGCGCCGCACGCTGAGGCGTGGATTGAGGCTCGACCACGGGTCCTGGAAGACCATCTGCAGCCGGGGGCGCAGGCGCCGGAGCTGCGCACGGTTCAGGCCGAGCACGTCGACGGGACCTTCGCCGGGTCGCGCTGCGAAGAGCACCTCGCCCGCGCTCGGCTCCACCAACCGCAGGATCGCGCGGGCCACGGTCGACTTTCCGCAGCCGCTTTCGCCGACCAGGGCCAGGGTCTGTCCGCGCGGGAGATCGAAGGACACGCCCTCGACGGCGGGCACCCGGCGTCCACGACCCCAGAGGCGGCGGCCCTGGGCCGGGTAGGCGTGATGCAGGTCGCGTACGCGCAGGACGACGTCGGTCACCGCTCACCTCCCAGGGCGGGCACGTCGGCAGCGAAGTGACACGCCGAGAGTTGATCCGAAGCCCCTGCGGGGGAACCGAGGTGCGGTTCCTCGGACGCGCACCGCTCCTGGACCAGGGAACAGCGGCTACGGAAACGGCAGCCGCTTGGCCGGTGGCCGGGCCGCGGCGGCTGACCGGGCAAGGCGACGAGCTCGGCCCCCGGCGGTGTGAGCTCGGGCAGCGAGCGCAGGAGTCCCAGGGTGTAGGGGTGGCGCGGACGCTGGAAGAGCGCTCGGGTCGGGCCGGATTCGACGATGCGTCCCGCGTACATCACCGCGGTCCGATCGGCGATCTGGGAGAGGACGGCGAGGTCGTGGGAAATGAACAAGAGGGCCATGCCGGTCGAGCTTTGGAGCTCCGCGAGCAGCTCGAGCACCTGGGCCTGGATGGTGACGTCGAGGGCCGTCGTCGGCTCGTCCGCGATCAGGAGCTTCGGCCGAGAGACCATGGCCATGGCGATCATGGCCCGCTGGCGCAGGCCTCCGGAGAGCTGGTGGGAATAGCTCCCGAAGCGCTGCTCGGGATCGGCGATGCCCACCTCTCCGAGGGCGCGAACGGCCTCGGCACGGGCCGCACGCCTGTCCAGCCCACGGTGCAGGCGCAGCACTTCGACGATCTGTTCGCCGACGCTCAAGACCGGATTCAGCGCCGCCGCGGGCTCCTGGAAGATCAGCGCCAGCTCCCGGCCCCGGACCGATCGCAAGGCCTCGGGATCGAGCTGCAGCAGGTCGCGCCCGCCGAAGCGCACGCTGCCCGCCGCGATCCTGCCGGGCTCGGGCACCAGACCGAGGATGGAGAGCGCGAGCAGGCTCTTGCCCGAACCCGATTCCCCGGCCAATCCCAGGGTCTCCCCGGCACCCAGGCGCAGGTCGACCCCGTCCACCGGCGCGAACTCCCCGTCCCCGATCGGAAAGAGCGTTCGCAGCCCGCGCACGTCGAGCAGGGGCTCGGAGCTCGGCGGTTTGGGACCGGACATCAGACTTGCCTCCGCGGGTCGACGGCATCGCGCAGCCCCTCTCCCACGATGTTCGTGCAGAGCACCGTCAGGAAGATGCAGGCGCCGGGAAAGAGCTGGATCCACCAGTGGTCGAGGCTGCGGCTCTCGTTGATCAAAGATCCCCAGGAGGGAAACGGATGCTTCACCCCGAAGCCCAGGAAGGAGACCCCCGACTCCAGCAAGATCCCGGCCGCAACCGCGAAGGTCGCGGCCACGAGCACAGGTCCCAGGGCGTTCGGCAGGAGATGCACGAAGACGACGCGGGCGGACGAGTAGCCCGAGCTCCTGGCCGCCAGCACGAAGTCCTGATGCTTCAACTTCAGGACCTCGGCGCGGACGAGACGGGCCATGCCCGTCCAACGCACGAGCGCGATCACGAGCACGATCGCGAACAGGGGGTGCAGGCTCGATTCGGGAATCAGGGCCACGGCGGCCAGGATCAGAAAGAAGGCGGGGATGGACTGGACGACCTCGATCGAGCGGGAGACGCAGAGGTCCACGGCCCCGCCGAAGTAGCCCGCCGCGGCTCCCAGGCTCGCCCCCAGGACGACCAGGAGCAGGCTCGAGAAGAAGCCAACGGCGAGGCTCACCCTTGCTCCCCACAGAAGGCGCACCAGGAGATCCCGACCGAGCTCGTCGGTCCCCAGGGGGTGGCGCCAAGGGGAGTTGCGCCCCGGCTCGCCGTAGCGGACGTCGATCGGCCGTGCCCCGCGCACGAAGCCCGTGACCGGATCCGGCACCGGACGACGGGGCCCGCTCTCGTAGTGCCCCGCTTCATCGATGCGGCTGACGGACGTCCAGGTCGGAGGCCGGAAGGACTCGCTCAGGTGGGTCTCCGCGTAGCCGAGTCGCAGAGGCGGGAACCAGACCCGCTCGGCCTCGATCGTCTGCCGGGACAGCCCCTCTTTGGCCTGGGCCGCGAGCAACGCGCCGGGCGTGGCGCCCCAGGCCCGCCAGACGCCGGCTGCTCCCAGGGCGATGAGGAGCGTCCAGGCCAGGCGCGCCCAACCGGAACGGGAAGCCATCGGGATCCCTCGCCAAAGGAACCACAGCAGGCACCCCCAGAGAACCATGAAGAAGACCTCCCCCGCCGTCAGGGAAGCGAGCAGCGGAAACGAGAGCGTGCTCTCCAGGGGCACCTCTCCCGCGCACAGCGCGCGCACCTGGTCGGCCTCGGCCCGGACGGACGCCAGACGCTCCCCGCTGGCACCGGCTTCGATCAGCCGTTCGACTCCGGCTTCGAGTCGGTCCAGCGCCGAGCGGCGCGTCCTGGGCAAGTAGGTGCGCAGCACCTCCAACCGCAGCGCCAGCGCGCGCTGTTCGCCCAGGAGCCGGTCGGGCTCCGCGCCTTCCTCGACCGCATCCGTCAGCTCCTGGAGGACCGTGTCGAGCCCGCCGCAGGCCCGCTCGAAGGCCCCGCGATCCACGGCCTGGAGCAGGTACGGCTGGTCGTTCGCCAGCCACGGGGCATAGACCGCCAGGCTCACGAGCGCCAGGATCACGCGCATCGCCCAGCGCACCGGCCTGCGTCGCAAGGCCCGGCGAACCATGGGACCCGCGGATTGCGCTCGAACCTCACTCATAGCGGATGCGCGGATCGGCCCAGGCATAGGCCAGGTCGGAGAGCAGGATGCCCAGCACCGTCATCAGGGCGGACAACAGGACCGTCCCCATGATCACGTTGTACTCGCGCAGGTTGAGGGCATCGAAGGCGTACTTGCCCATCCCGGGAATGTTGAACACGACCTCGACCACGATCGAGCCCCCGATCAGGATCGGCAGGATCGAGGACATCAGGGTCAAGACGGGCAGGAGGGAGTTGCGCAGGGCGTGCTTGAGCACGACGACCTTCTCGGGGAGGCCCTTCGCCCTCGCGGTCCGGACGTAGTCCGCCTGCAGAGCTTCCAGCATGCCCGTGCGCATCTGACGGGAAAGGTAGGCAAAGCTGACGTAGCTGGTGCACAGGACGGGCAGGACCAGGTGCCGCAGGTAGTCGAGGGCGTACGCGAGCGTCCCCAGGCTGCGGGCGTCCGGGTCGTGCAGTCCGAGCACGGGCAACCAGCCCAATCCCGTTCGTCCCAGCGCCAGCTGGAGCAGCAGACCGCCCCAGAAGGTCGGGATGGCATACAGCACGAAGAAGAGCGAGGTGCCCAGGCGATCGGCGAGACTGCCGCGGTACACGGCGGAGAAGATCCCGAAGGCGAGGGCCACGCCGTAGCTGAACAGGATGGAGAGCAGAGCCAGGGGCAGGGAAACCGCCAACCGCCGGCCGATCTCGGAGGCCACCGAGATCTGAGGACGGCGAAACTCGACCCCGAGGTCTCCGACGAGGAGCCCGCCCCAGGGGCTCTCGCCCCGTCCACCGAACCAGGGGTGTCCCTCCGGCCCGAGATCGAAGGGCCCCAGGTAGTGCAAGTACT
>JAUIEE010000362.1 GCA_030428965.1 bacterium
CCCATACCGGCCGCAGCGGCAGCGTACTGCTGCCGAGCGTGGTTTTGACGGAATGGAAGTCGGATCACGTGCGCTTCGAATGCTAGCCTCCGCGGTGGGACATCGATCGACCTCGTCTGTCCCCGGCAAACTTTCTTCACGGGGTTGGGGCTGGACTGGCCTGGGCCGGCTTCATGGCATCGACCGTTGCGGGGTTTCTTCGCGACCACCGACCTGCCACACCAGGGTCTGGACCTTCGCGCGCAAAGAGCGCGATCCGTCGAGCTCCCCATCCCCGACCAGGATTCACTCCCTCCGGAAGGCTGTTCGAATGCACGCGATCGCTTGCCTCTTGATTCTGTTCCTGTCCCAGGCTTCCTCAGCGCAGGATCCGCCCGAGGGCCTGCAAGCGTCTCGCCAGGCGGTCGAGATCGATTCGGCCGCGGAGGATTCGAGGATCGAGAAGCGCCTGCGTGAGATCCTCGAAACGACAGGCCGCTTCCACGGAGTGGAGGTCCGGGTCAAGCACGGGGTTGCCCTCCTGGGGGGAACCGTCCTCGACGAGGCGGAGCGCTCCTGGATCATCGACCTGGCCAGCAACACGGAGGGTATTGCAGCCGTATCCAGCAGGCTGACGGTTCGGCGCGGCCCGACCTGGGACATGCGCCCGGCATTCGAAGAGCTGCGGAAGCTGTGGAGGCAGATCGTCGCCGCTCTACCGCGAGTCCTTGCAGGCCTCGCCGTCCTGATCCTCGTAGCCCTCTTCGCGGGCACAGCAGCACGCATCGTCGCACGGCCTCTCGCGAACAAGCTCAAGAGCGAACTCCTTCGCACGATTGCTACCAAGCTGGTCGCAATCGCCACCTGGACCTTGGGCCTGTACCTGTTTCTGAGAGTTTCCGGGCTGACCCAGGTCGCCATGACCATCGTTGGGGGCACCGGACTGCTCGGAATCGTCCTGGGCTTCGCTTTCCGCGACATCGCAGAGAACTTCCTGGCGAGCGTTCTCATCAGTCTCCAAAGACCCTTCCAGTACGGCGACACGATCGAAGTGAACGGACACAAGGGCATCGTGCATCGAGTGACGCCAAGGGGCACGATCCTGATGGACTTCGACGGCAACTACATCCAGCTCGCGAACGCCACCGTGTTCAAGAGCACCATCAAGAACTTCACAGCCAACCCCAATATCCGGCAGGACTTCACCGTGGGCGTTGGGTACGACGCCGGAGTCTCCCACGCGCAGGAGGTCATCCTGGCGGTCCTGCAAGACCATTCTGCCGTGCTGGCGGACCCCAAGCCCATGGTCCTGGTCGAAGAGCTGGCCTCGTCCACCATCAACCTGCGCGTCTACTTCTGGGTGGACGCAACGGCCCACAGCCCACAGAAGGTCCGCTCGGCCCTCATGCGCATGTCGCTTCGAGCCCTCGATGACGAGGACATCAGCATGCCGGACGATGCCAGGGAGATCATCTTCCCGAGCGGTGTCCCGGTTCGAATGCTCGCGGATGCGGTCGAAGGCTCAGCGCCGGAGAAGCGCCCGTTCGGTGATGCGTCCGATCAAGAGCTGCAGCACAGCCAGGATCGAAGGGACGAGTCCACGGAAGCCGAGGGAGGCCTCGAGAGCGAGACCAGGGAGCTCCATGAACAGGCACGACGGTCCCGACAGCCGGAAGAGGGCGAGGACATCCTGGTCGGGTAGAGGTGCCTCACAGGCTCCCGCGGATCCGCCTGGCTGCCCAGACCTTGCAGCGGGTCCAAGCGGAGCGCTGCTTCCATCTGGACGTGCGGAAGGCCACCGAGTCCTGTCGGTCGCGGTCGAAGTCCCTCAGCAGTCGATCGGCCAGAGTCTCACTGAGCACGACGGCGGCGACTTCATCGTCCTGCTCGAAGGAACGATGATTGAAGTTCGGGGAGCCGAGCATGGTGCAGCAACCGTCGACGACCAAGAGCTTGTGGTGCAACATGGTCTTCTCGTAGATCCAGACCTGAGCCCCTGCCTCCGCAAGAGCGCTCATTTCCCTGGCGCCGGCCAGGTTGCACAATCGCTCGTCGGTGTGCTTGCCTGGCAACATGACCTGCACGTCGACGCCACGATCCAGGGCGCCCAGGAGGGCATCCCGTAGGCCGGCGTCGGGAACGAAGTAGCCCGTTGCGATCCGGATGGATTCCCGTGCCTGTTGAACCAAGGTGTGGGTCGCCGTCAGGACGTCGCTCCATCCGCCTCCCCCCGAGGAGCGCACCACCTGCACGTCACAATCCCCCGCCAACGCCCCCTCCGGGTGCGCCTCCTGGAAGAAGGCCCCCTCCACGGATCCCGTTTCGAGCCAGTTCTCCAGGAAGGCCGCCTCGAGCCCGACCACGCACGGGCCGCGCATCCGGAAATGGGTTTCCCTCCACTGCTCGGGGCTCCGGGCGTCGCCGGCCCATTCCTGGGCGATCCCGACTCCCCCGGTGAAGCCGACGCTGCCGTCGCACACCAGGACTTTGCGGTGCGACCGGTTGTTCACCTGCCAGAAATGGCCCCAGCGAAGAGGACGGAGGAACCGCAGATCGACGTCGGCTTCGCCCAGGGCCTTGCGCAAGTGCCTGGGCATCTTGGCCGAGCCAAAAGCATCGAGCAGCACCCGCACCCGGACACCGTCACGACTGCGGTCCATGAGTACTCCAGCGAATTCCTCCGCGACTGCGCCTCCCCAGAAGATGAAGGAAAGCAAGCTGATTCTCTCTCGCGCCTCGGCCATGGCCTCGAGCATCGCAGGAAAGATCTCGACCCCGTTCTCGAGAGGTTCGACGGTGTTGCCCGAGGTGAAGGCATGGCCGAGGGAGCTCACCAGGACTCTCTTCAGATGGTCTCCACGCATTGGTCCGCCCATGACGTCGACCTCTCAGCAAATCACGGACCGCCTTGATCCAGAAGTCGCTCTGCGCCTAGGGTACGGCAATCCGTTGCGCAAGCTGGCGCAATTCTTCCGTGCCCCACTGGACGGCGACGACCAGAACCAGGGTCAGGACCAGGCCCACGACCTGGGTTCGATCCATCGAACCCGACCGCAGCTGTCTCCAGAACTCGGCCAGGAGCAAGGCGCCAAGCACGAGATGCACTCCACTCAGGATGGCGTGCAAGGAAAGCGTCCCGAAGCGCGGCGACAAGAGCATCTCTTCCAGCCGACCGTCCGCGCGCAGGGTCAGAAGCAGCCACAGCCAAAAGAGCGACAGCAGGAAGACGTAGGCGAGGGTGACCAGAACGATCGGCCTCCAAACGAGGAGGCGCCTGGAACCGGGATGGAGATCCGTCTTCAAAGGGAAGCGAAGTCGAGGTACTTCTGCAGGGTCTTCCTGTGGATCCAGAGACAGAGGATCCCCAGGAGATACGCCTTGAGGACCAGAGCCGTGACGAGCAGGGCGTTGGGGTACCAGGCCTCACCGTCCTTGGCCGCGATCTCGTGCCAGGCCACCTGAATCGCCACGTAGAGATAGAGCGGCGCAATCATCCAGCGTGGAACGCGCATGTAGCGATAGTCGAACTGGCCGAAGAAGTACATCATCGCGATGGCCGCCACGAACGAGCCGAGCAGCGGCCCGAGCTCGCTCAGCTGGAAGTAGCCCAGGCGACCCAGCATCGAGAGCAGGCCGGAGAGCGCACAGATCCCGGCCACCGCCAAGAGGGAACGCCGAAACTCCACGTCGCGTCCGGGATCTTCATGGGCCGGCACGCTGGGCTTGTCCAGCACCAGGTACAGGTAGAAGAAGGCCACCGATCCCAGGGTGTTCAACAAGTCGGCCAGGGCCAACCCGCGCGCACCGGCCCACTCTCCCCCAGGGGCTCCGCTCCAGAGGGCGACCATCCATCCATAGAGGCAGAGCCAGGAAGCGGCGAGCAGGAACAAGCCCCACATGAGCTGCCCCCAGGCCGCACGAGCCACAGGACTGCGCGGAACGGAAGAGGCCCTCTGTGAGCTCCGGACCAGGAAGCCCAGGAAAGCCAGGAGCAGAGGGAGGTGCAGGCTGGCGATCGTGAGCCGCAGGCCCGAAGCGGGCTCCAGGTCGAGGATCGCGGTCCGGCGCACGGGCAGGAAGACCAGGAGCCCCGCAAAGAGCAGAGCCCCCAGGCCGAGGCCCAGGAGTTCCAGACGGGCCGGCAACGACCCCTGCGCGACTTCAACCCGTGTCAGGTGACCGGCCTCTTCCTGCTCGTAGAGATCGGTCTCGCCCTCAGGTTCCATGGGAGGCCTCCAGCTGCCGTCGCAGCTTCTTGAGGATCCGGCAGCGAGTGTTGTGCAGGTGCCCGATGGAACAGCCGAGGTAGCGCGCGAGTCGTCGGTCCGGAAACGGCCGTCGTCGAAAGCGGCCGGCAAGGATCAAGCGCTCGGCCCGCGCCAAGCCGGCGACCGCACGGCGCAACTCCGCCAGGCGCGATTCGACCTCGGACTCCCCGAGGACCACGTCATCGAGCCGATCGGTGGTCCGAGCCGTTTCCACCTGCAGCCGGTTGCGGGCGCAGTTCTCTGCGATGCGCCGCAGCCAGGCCCACAGACTGCCCTTGGCAGGATCGAAGCGGAAGGCCCAGTTCCGGGCGCGCTCGAGGGCTTGCTCCACGACGAGCTCGACGGGGACATCGCCCCCGAGGGCGTTTCCGTACCGCCGGTGCAGGACCCCATGCAGACGCATGCGGTAGGTGCACAGGATCCCGTAGGCCGCGTAGAGATCTCGCTCCTGGGCGTGGGCGTGAAACCTGAGGCTGTCCCCCCGGGGTGGACTCCATCCCTGCCCCCCGGGCTCCCCGGAGGGGACCGTCCATTCCGCCTGGGAACCCTTCACCCTTTCCACTACAGCCCAAAGCGAGCGATCTAACGCCGCTTTTTGCAAAAAGCAGTCCCTCAGCCGGCCGGACCAGGTTCCTGGCAGCCCCAGCACAGGTCGAAGCTGGAAGCGTTGGCTTCACCGCATCGCGAGCAGATCCAATCAGGCCCTTGCCCCAGGCCCCCCGACAGGTGTTCCTCGATCAAGAGCCGGGCCTGCCCCGCATCGTCCTCGGCGACCCAAAGATCCACCAGGAGCGCATCGGCCGAGAGCTCTCCAAAACCGATCGAGGCGGCTCCTCCCGAGGTCCGGCAGAAGATGCCGTTCTTCTCCAACATGCCGCGCAACAGTGCGGCTTCCATGCGGTCCTTCGAGCGGTACAGCAAGATCATGACTTCGCGGCCCCCCCACCGTACCTGGGACGTCCTGGGCCGCGAGTGTCCTCAGCCCACCGCGAACGATGCCCACCGATGGAGCGACCCGAC
>JAUIEE010000363.1 GCA_030428965.1 bacterium
CCCTGGGACGCCGGTTCCGCGCGCTCAAGCTGTGGTGGGTGCTTCGCAGCTACGGCGCCGAAGGGCTTCGGCACCACCTGCGGCGAGGCCGAGGCCGGCACGGTCGTGCCGCCGTCGAAACGCCAGCTATGGGCCCGCGTGTAGCGGCCGCGGGCGAAATCGCCATCGCCCCGGCTCCAGGACACGGTGGCGGTGTGGAGATGCTGGGACATGGGTCAGATGGTCTCCAGGAAGGCCTTGTAGGCCGCTTCGTCCATCAGCGCGTCGATGTCGGCCTTGCTGGCCGGCTTCACCTTGATCAGCCAGCCGCCCTCCTCCGGCGACTCATTGACCGTGCCGGGCTGGTCGGTGAAGACGCCGTGGGCCGTGTTGCCGTAGTTGGCACCGAGAACGCGCAGGCCCCCGATCAGCACGGTCATCTCCGGAGCCGTCAGGGTCAGCTGGTTGGACTGGTCCACCAGGGCCTCCTCCGGGCGACGGGTGACATCGTCGGCGACGTAGTTGCGGAAGGCGTCGGCGCGGGGCTCGAGCGCCGCGAAGGACTCGACATCGGTCTGATCCTGGGAAGCGTCCGTGCGACCGGGCGAGAAGGGCACCTCGACGTCGAAGCCGGCCTTCTTGGCCGCGGCTTCGACGCCGGCGCAACCGGCCAGGACGATCATGTCCGCCAGGCTGACCTTCTTGCCTCCGGCCTGGGCGTCGTTGAACTCGGAGCGGATGCGGCCCAGGGCATCGAGGACCTTGGTCGTCTCGCGAGTGTCGTTGACCTTCCAGGCGTTCTGGGGTGCGAGTCGCAGGCGGGCGCCGTTGGCCCCTCCGCGCTTGTCGCTGTCACGGAAGGTCGAGGCCGAGGCCCAGGCAGTCGTGACCAGTTCTTCGACCGAGAGGCCCGCGCCGAGGATCTTGTCCTTGAGCGACGCCGCGTCGGAAGCGTCGATCAGCGCGTGATCGACCGGAGGAACCGGATCTTGCCAGAGCTGTGCCGGAGCCACCTCGGGACCGAGCAGGCGCGTGACGGGCCCCATGTCCCGGTGGGTCAGCTTGTACCAGGCTCGCGAGAAGGCGCGCTCGAACTCTTCGGGGTTCTCGTGGAAGCGTCTGGAGATCGGCTCGTAGATCGGATCCATGCGCAGCGAGAGGTCCGTCGTGAGCATCATCGGAGCGTGGAACTTCGACGGGTCGTGGGCGTCGGGCACGGTCGCGCTGCCGTTCTTGGGCGTCCACTGGTACGCGCCACCGGGACCTTTGATGAGCTCCCACTCGTAGTTGAACAGGTTGTCGAAGTACTCGTGGGACCACTGGACGGGAGTGGACGTCCAGGCACCTTCGAGGCCGCTGGTGATCGTGTCGCCACCCTTGCCGGTACCGTAGCTGTTCTTCCAGCCGAAGCCCTGCTCCTCGATCGCGGCCCCCTCGGGCGCCGGCCCGACGTACTTGTCCGCACGCGCGGCACCGTGAGTCTTACCGAGCGTGTGGCCGCCGGCGATGAGCGCCACGGTTTCCTCGTCGTTCATGGCCATGCGCGCGAAGGTCTCGCGAATGTCGTGGGCCGCGGCCACAGGGTCGGGCTTGCCGTTCGGGCCCTCGGGGTTGACGTAGATCAGACCCATCTGGACCGCGGCGAGGGGATTGGCCAGGTCGCGGTCGCCCGTGTAGCGCTCGTCGGCCAGCCATTCGTTCTCCGGACCCCAGAAGACGTCGTTCTGGGGCTCCCACACGTCCTCACGGCCCCCGGCGAAGCCGAAGGTCTCGAGCCCCATGGACTCCAGGGCCACGTTGCCGGCCAGGACCATCAGGTCGGCCCAGGAAACCTGGCGCCCGTACTTCTGCTTGACCGGCCACAAGAGGCGCCGGGCCTTGTCGAGGTTGCCGTTGTCCGGCCAGCTGTTCAGCGGGGCGAAGCGCTGGGTCCCGTCGGAAGATCCGCCGCGGCCGTCGGTGACCCGATAGGTGCCCGCACTGTGCCAGGCCATGCGAATGAAGAGCGGACCGTAGTGCCCCCAGTCGGCGGGCCACCAGTCCTGGGAGGTCGTCATGACCTTGGCGATGTCCTGCTTGAGGGCGTCCAGGTCGACCTTGGAGAACTCCTCCGCATAGTCGAAGTCCGGGCCCATCGGATCGGACTTCTGGGAGTTCTGATGAAGGATGGAGAGGTTCAGCTGGTTCGGCCACCAGTCGGCGTTGGACTGGCTGCCTGCGCGGGTGTTCTGGTAGCCCATGGGGCACTCGCTCTGGGTTTCGACGACCTCGGGGGACTCCGGGGCCGTGTTGCATGCGGCTCCGAATAGAGCCAGACCGGTCAGGGCACGGGAGAGAGGAAGGGAAGGGTTCATGATCATTCGTAGTTGGCGGTAGGTACTGGGTGGCTCTTGTGCGGACTGGTCGCGTCCCACAGCCTCAATTTCGCCCAACGGCGCCCAGAGGCCCAATCGCAAGGGCCGATGCCGTTCATAAGACGAGCTTATGAAAGCAGGGACCCGCCTTATAGGAACACGTAGATGTCCTTCCCAGACCGAATCTTCGTTCCCGCTGGAAAGACAGAAGAGAGGCAGAAGAGGCCCCGGATGTCCCGGTTGGTCTTCGAAGCGCCTCGCGAGGAGAGTCGGCCCCTGGCGGCGAGCACCAGGCGCATCTCAGCGCCAGCCCTCGAACGGATCCGGCCGACCGCTCCACCCCTCGCGACCGTGCTCTTGCCGCAAGGTTCTCTCCGGACCGGCTTCCGTGAGATCGCCTCTCGGGGCCTGAGAGCTGGCCATAGAGCCCAGCACCCCGGGAGGACTGGGCGTCCCACGGCCCCACCCTTACACTGGAGCTTGCATGCATTCTCGGCCCAGGCCGACTCCCCTCCACTCACTTGCCCCCTCGAGAGGCGCGATGATCCCCAGGTGCCAGTCTCTTCTCCGTACGGCCCTCGCCCCGGTTCTCTACTCCGTGTGCCTCAGCTCGACCCTCGCCGGCTCGAGCACGGCCCAGACGTCTGCCGCTAGCCCCGCCGTCGAGAACCCCTTTCGAAAGGGCGCGGTCTCGGTCGAGGTCATGCGGGAGCGCGCGAAGACGCACCCCCACGTGAAGGGCGAACTGGTCGTCGCACTTCGGACCGCGGGCACGGTCGCGGATGCCGCCAACGCACTGCGCGCAATGGCGTGGAGCGAGCGCACGGGAAGGGAGAACGCCACCCTGGTGCGGCCGCTCTTCGCGTTTCAAGAGACTCCGGGCGACTCGATCACCCTGGCCCTGGTCGACGTGGGTCCCGGTGGAGTCCTCAGGGCGATGCGCGCGTTGGAGAACGATCCGGAAGTACTGTGGAGCTCCCCGAACTTCATCTCGACTCTGGCGGACCCGCGCGAGATCGTCCCCAACGATCCGCAGTACGCCTCCCAGTACCACCACCCCCTGATGCAGAACGACCTGGCCTGGGATTTCACCTTCGGCAGCTCGTCGATCGTGATCGGGGTCACCGACGATGGCGTGGACGTGGACCACGTGGACCTGATCTCGAACGTCTGGATCCATCCGGGTGAAGTCGCGGGGGACGGCATCGACAACGACGCCAACGGCTACATCGACGACGTCAACGGCTGGGACTTCGTGTTCGACAACAACGACGCCAACCCCAACTCGGCCGGTGACGACCATGGGACCCACGTGGGTGGCATCGCCGCCGCCGACACCGACAACGGAGTCGGCGTGGCCGGCACCGCCGGAGGCTGCACGCTGCTGCCCCTGCAGTTCTTCTCCTCGGGGCAGCCCTGGACCGCGGCCAACATCGCGGAGACCTTTGCCTACTCCGTGGACAACGGCGCGCAGATCACGACCACGAGCTACAACATCGATGGTTGGGTCGGTGACCCGGTCTTCACCGCGGGGCTGCAGTACCTCTATGACCAGGGCGGACTGCACTTCAACTCGGCCGGCAACGGATCGGCCTTCGAGCCGCCGCGCCAGGCCTTCGAGCAGACCCTGCTGGTGGCCAATACGAACGCATCCGACGTCATCTCCAGCACGAGCAACCGCGGTACGGGGATCGACTTCGCCGCGCCCGGCTCCTCGATTCGCTCCACCGTGCTCAACGACGCCTACGCCAACTTCTCCGGGACGAGCATGGCGGCGCCCAACGCCGCCGGCGTCGCTGCCCTGATCTGGTCCCAGAACCCGACCTGGACCCGGGAGCAGGTGGTCGCCCAGATGATGGCCACGGCGGACAACATCGACGGCGCCAACCCTGGCCTCGAAGGACTGCTCGGCGCCGGCCGCGTCAACTCCTACCGCGCCCTGAGCGAGGCCGTCGGCGCTCCGACCATCGTGGCCATGGACGGGTTGCCTCCGAATGGGGCGACCACCCAGAGCACGGCCCTGAGCACCTTCGAGCTGACCTTCGATCAGCTGATGGACCCCGCCTCGGTCAACGCAGCCTCGAACTACGAGCTGCGCTGGTCCGGAACGGACGGAACGTTCGAAACCGCCGACGACGTCCTGCTGTCGGTGACACCGGCCAAGACCTACCAGCTGGGAACGAACGACATGCAGTACGACGTGACCGGCGGCAGCCTGGAACTCGGCGACTACCGCCTCACGATCTTCGCAGGTGGGCTCCAGAATCCTTTCGGTAGCGCCCTGGACGGCGATGGAGACTCCCTCGCAGGTGGAGACTTCGTCAGCTCATTCACCGTCGGCCCGGAGCAGGTGCAGCCCGCTGGCTCCTTGATTCACGAGCTCGCCCGGGCCGACTCGATCGATACCGTGAGCGAAGTCGACACCTATGGCCTCAACATCGACGCGGGCCAGAACCTGAGTGTTCGCGTCTCGGGCCAGGGAAGCCTTCTGCCCGCACTGGACGTGCGCGATCCCTTCGGCACCCTAGTCGCCAGTGGCGGCGTCGTTGGGTCTTCCGTGCTGGTGCAAGCTCTGCCGATCACGACGGCGGGCAACTACCAGATCGACGTGACCGGGACGGCCGGCACGACCGGCGACTACGACCTGGCCCTCCTGCTCAATTCCATCTTCGAGGAAGAGCCCCTGGGCGCGGTTGCGAACGACGCCCCCGCCATGGCGGAGGACCTCGACCTGAGCTCCGTGGGCCTGGCGACGGGAACGGCCACGCGCCTGGCCGCCGTGGGTCAGACTGGAATCACCGAAGACTTCGAAAGCGAAACGCTCTCGAGCGCCTGGGCCCTGAGCAGCTCGGCTCCCGAGGGGCGCATTCAGATCACCGACGCCTTCGGGGCCGCCAACGGAAGCGACTTCGCCCTGTTGATGGACTCCACG
>JAUIEE010000364.1 GCA_030428965.1 bacterium
AAGTCCATTTGCAGGTTGATGGTCCAGTCGTTATCGCGCAGGGCCAGGGCGTTGACGAAGAAACCGATCAGGGGCTCGGTCTCCGGCCGCGTGCGGTTGGCGATGCCCGTCCCGACGACCAGGTCCTCCTCCCCCGTGAGTCGATGCAACAGCGCGTCGAAGGCTGCCAGAAGCACCATGAACAGGCTCGCCTGCTCGGCCTTCGCGCACGCCTCGAGGCCGCGCACCACCTCGGGTGCCAGGGAGATCTCCCTCACGCCGCCGCGGAAGGTCTGCACCGGAGGCCGCGGACGGTCCGCCGGCAGGTGCAGCGCCGCCGGGAGCTGGTCGAGCCGCTCGCGCCACCAGGCGAGCTCCGCTTCGAGTCGTTCCCCCGCGAAGTGCTCCCGCTGCCAGGCGGCGAAGTCGCCGTACTGCACGGCCAGCTCGGGGAAGGGCGGAAGCTCGCCCTCGGCGAAGGCGCGGTACGAGCCGGCCAGCTCGCGCACGAAGATGCCCATTGACCAGCCGTCGGACACGATGTGGTGCATCGTCACGAGGAAGACGTGGTCCTGCGGCCCGAGGCGGATCAACCGAGCGCGTAGCACAGGGCCGCGTTCGAGATCGAAGGGAGCCGCAGCCTCGCGCTGGGCCTCGAGCTCGACCTCTCGCTCCTGCTCCTCCGGCGCGAGCTGCGCCAGGTCGCTGAGCTCGATCTCGAAGGTGCCCGGGGGATCCACCACGGCCTTGGCTTCTCCCCGCACCACCTCGAAGCGCGTGCGCAGGCTCTCGTGGCGACCCACGACCTCCGCCAGGGCACGCTCGAGCAGCGCGCGCTCCAGGCGCCCGCGAAGCCGCAGGGCGTTGGGCACGTTGTAGGCGGGACTCTCCGGATCGACCTGGTGCAGGAACCACAGGCGCTTCTGGGCGAAGGAGAGCGGGGCCGTGGCCTCAGCTCGCCTCGCAATGCGGTCCTCGGGCGCTCGTGACGCGAGCTTGCCCTTGCGCAACTCGGCGAGCAACGCACGCTTCGAGGCGGACAGTCGCTCCGCCCGGGCACCCGGGTCGCCGCTCACCTGTTCACCCGGACCTCGGCCTGTCCTGCAGCGCTTCGAGCTGGGCCGCGGCCTCCTCGTCCGACATCGCCTCGAGGCGTGCGACGAGCTCCTCCTCGACGATCTCCGCCAGGGTCTCCACGCTGGAGCCTTCGAAGAAGCGTCGCAGGGGCAGCTCGATCCCGAAGGCGGTGCGCAGCTGCGCCACCACCTGGGTCGCGAGCAGCGAGTTGCCCCCCAGGTCGAAGAAGTCGTCGAGAGCACCGACCCCTTCCCGCTTCAGCACCTGCTGCCAGATTGCGGCCACCGTTTCCTCGGTCTCGGTGCGCGGCGCCACGTGCTCCACCGTCGAGCCCTGGCCGGCGGCGGGATCGGGCAGAGCCGCACGGTCCAGCTTGCCGTTCGCATTCAGCGGAAGCTCGTCCAGGGTGCAGAACAGGGAGGGCAGCATGTACTCGGGCAAGGAGCGCCGGACGGCGGAGCGAAGCTCGGCGTCGGACGGAGGCGAGCTCCCGCTCTCGGCCACGAGGTAGGCCACGAGTTTTCGATCGGCTTCGTCACCACTCGCCGTGGCGACGGCGTGGGCGATGCCCGGCAGCCCCTCGAGCACGGCTTCTACCTCTCCGGGCTCGATGCGGTAGCCGCGGATCTTGACCTGGTGGTCGACGCGGCCCAGGAACTCCAGGCTGCCATCGGTCCGGAACTTGGCTCGATCCCCGGTGCGGTAGAGGCGCGCTCCAGCCTCCCCCGAGACCGGATCCGGGACGAAGCGATCGGCGGTCTGGTCGGCACGACCGGCGTAGCCGCGCGCGAGCCCCACTCCCCCGAGGTAGAGCTCGCCCGGCACCCCGCGCGGAACGGGCCGCAGGCACTCGTCCAGGAGGTAGGCGCGCATGCCCGAGATCGGCCGCCCCAGGGGCAACGCTCCGGGCGAAGGCTCGGCTTCGGCCTCCCAGGCGAAGCAGCTGATGGCCGCTTCGGTGGGACCGTAGAGGTGCACCAGGGTGCAGTGCGGAAAGACCTCCCGGAAGCGGTCGTGCAGGTCGCGCTCGAAGGTCTCTCCGCCGCAGTAGACCAGGCGCAGGGACGTGCAGCCGGCGAACTCGGGCACGCCCAGGAGCGCGCGCAAGAGGGAGGGCACGAAGTGGGCCACGGTGATGCGCTCCTCGCCCAGGAGACGTACGAGGGCCACCGGGTCCTGGTGCTCGCCCTCGCGCGGCAGGACCACCTTGGCCCCGGCGGCGAGGGGCCCGAAGAGCTCCCAGGCGGCGATGTCGAAGGCGAAGGAAGCGTTGTGCAGGACCCGATCCTCCGGCCCCAGGGGCTCTTGCTCCTGGGCCCAGCGCACGCGGTTCGCGATCGCACCGTGGGGCACCATCACTCCCTTGGGGACGCCGGTGGAGCCGGACGTGAACATGACGTAGGCCAGGTCCTCGGGCCGCGCCGTGTGCGGCAGATCTCCGTCGGGCCCGCCGTCGGCCTGGGCCTCTTCGATGGTGAGGATGCGGATCGGTGTGGACGGTAGCTCCCCCACCCCTTCCTGGACCAGCATGGCGGAGATAGGAAGCCCCTCGAGCATGCGCTCGCGCCGCTCGACGGGCTGGGCGGGATCGAGGGGAACGTAGGCCGCGCCGCTCTTGAGCACTCCCAGGAGGGCCACCACCAGCTCGGGGGAACGCTCCGCCTGAACGGGGACGGTCTGCCCCGGACGTGCACCGAGGGCCCGCAACCGGCCCGCGACGCGGTTGGAACGCAGGTTCAGGTCCGCGTAGGTGAGGGTGTGGGATCCGATCGAAAGAGCCGGATCGTCGGCATGATCGACGAGCGCTTCGAGGAAGCCGTCGTGCAGTCGGCACGCAGCCGTCTTGCCCGGAGCCTGGAAATCGACGCACAGGCTGGCGTGCTCCTCTTCGTCCAAGAGGAACAGCTCCTGCAGAGGACGGTCCGGGTCCGCGGAGGCGATCTCGAGGATGCGGCCGAGGTGACGCAACATCTGCGCGACCTTGGGACCGTCGTAGAGGTCGGAGTTGTACTCGACGTAGCTGTGGATGCCGACCTCGGGCAGCTCCCAGCAGGCCAGGGTCATATCGAAGCGCGAAGCACCGTTGTCCACGTCGATCGAAGACGAGCGGAAGCCGAGCTCTTCGGGCGTGGTCAGGATGGGGAAGTCCAGGTAGATGTAGGAGACCTGGATCAGAGGATTGCGGCTGGGATCCTGGCGGGGCTTGAGCTCGTCCACGAGGGTGGCGAAGGGCACTTCCTGGTGGGCGTAGGCGCCCAGGGACGTGTCCCTCGCCTGCTCGAGCAGGTCCCGGAAGCTCATGCGCGGGTCGATGGTGGCGCGCAACAGCAGCATGTTGAGGAAGTAGCCGATGACGTGCTCGGTCTCCGGCCGGTTGCGATCGATGATGGCCGAGCCGATCACGAAGTCCTTCTGTCCCGAGTAGGTCCAGCACAGGACGTCGAGGGCGGCCAGCATGGCCATGAACATCGTCGCCCCGGTCTCCTGGGCCAACCCCTTGAGGTGCTCGAGCACCTCCGGCGGGTAGGTGACGTACTCGCGTCCCCCCGCGAAGGTCTGCACCGGAGGCCGCGGCCGGTCCGTGGGGATCTCGAGCACCATGGGGGCGTCCCCGAGGGTCTTCTTCCAGTAGCCCAGGTGCCGCTCGCCCGCTTCCCCGGAGAGCTGCTGGCGTTGCCAGACGGCGAAGTCGGCGAACTGGATCGGGAGCTCGGGCAGGTCCGGCTCGACCCCGTCCCGCAGAGCCACGTAGACCTGGGCCACCTCACGTTCGAAGACGTCGAAGGACCAGCGGTCGGTGATCGCGTGCTGCATGCACACCATCATCACGTGGTCCTCCGGCGTGAAGCGCGCCAGCTTGACCTGCACCAGCGGGCCGCGCTCCAGGTCGAAGCGCACGCTGGCGGCCTCCACGGCCGCGGCCGAAGCCGCGGCGTCGCGCTCGGCCTCGGGCACGTGGGTGAGATCGACGATGCCCACCTCGATCTCGAGCCGGGGGGCCACCACCTGGGCCGGCACGCCGTCCCGCACCTGGAGGGTCGTGCGCAGCACTTCGTGGCGCGCGATCACGGCATTGACCGCACGCTGCATGCGCTCGACGTCCATGGGCCCCAGGAGCCGCGTCGTCGTGTGGATGTTGTACGAGGGGTTCCCCGGCTCCATCTGGTCGATGAACCAGAGCCGCTCCTGATCCAGGGACGTCTGGAAGGTGTCGAGCTCGGCGCGGCCGGGAATGGGCGTGATGACGTGGGGCTTGGGGACGCTGAGCCCCTTCTCGCGCATGCGGGCCTCGAGCAGCTCCCGCTGCTCGGGCGAGAGGGCGGCCAGGCGCTCGGTGAGATCCTTCACGCGCTCTCCTCCGTTGCGTTCGCGGGCGCGTAGTGTTGCCTCAGCTCCGCCAGGCGAGGCAAGGCTTCCAGCACCGCTTCGGTGTCGAGACCGAAGTCGATCAGGCAGGCCACCTCGTCCGCCCCGCAGCGGGCCACCGAATCGAGCACGCGGGCACACTTGCCCTGGGTCCCGAGCAGGGTGTTGTTCTGGAAGAAGTGCTCGAAGGCCAGGCCGGCCACTTCGCGCGAATCTCGATCGGTGTCCTGGGTCGCCTCCAGGGCCATGTTCTGGAACTGCTTGAGGTAGGTCTTCAGGTAGTCGGTCATGGGTTCGCGCACGCGCTCGCGAACCTCGTCGTCATCCGTGCCGACGTAGGTGTGTGCCACCAGGGTGACGCGCCCGCTGGCCGGGTCGTGGCCCGCCTGCGCCCGCGCCGCGCGGTACCCTTCGATGGCGCGGGTCAGGTCGTCGGCGTCGTACCCCACCAGGGCCGCCAGGACGTTGGCCCCCACCTGACCTGCACGCTCCCAGGTCTGCGGGTTGCCCGCCGTGGTGATCCACACCGGCAGCTCCTTCTGGATCGGTCGCGGGAGGGTGTGGATCTCGACCGGTTCGCCGTCGGTTCCGGTGACCGAGATCGACTCCCCCGCCCACAGGCGACGGATCTCCTCGATTCCCCGGTACATGGCTTCCTTGCGCTCCGCGTAGGGCGTGGGGTACAGCACGAAGTCGTTCGGATGCCAGCCTGACGCGAAGGAGAGCGCCACCCGCCCCCCCGACAGGTTGTCCACCACGGACCACTCCTCGGCGACCCGGATCGGGTTGTGGAGCGGAAGCGCGACGCTGCCTGCTCGGATGCCGACGCGCTCGGTGG